>CALRDY010000011.1 GCA_943355045.1 Candidatus Nomurabacteria bacterium
CCGTACTCGTCGGTAATGGAGTACATGTCGTACTGCGTGATGAGCTTGCCGGTGCCTTTCGGATCGGGCTGCACGGGCGTCCATTCGATAAGCGGGGTCGGCGCGACGACGACGCCCGCCGCATGCACGCCGACGTGCCGCACGCAGCCTTCGATGCGTTTCGCGAGGTCGAGGATCTGGCGGGCGTCGTCGTCTTCGTCATACAAGGTCTTCAGGTCCGGTTCCAGTTTGAGCGCATGGTCGATGGTCATCGGGAATCCTTGCGAGCCTATCGGTATGAGTTTCGCGATACGGTCGCCGGTGGTGTACGCGTGGCCCAAAGCGCGTGCGACGTCGCGCACCGCCGCGCGCGCCATCATGGTGCCGAAGGTGCCGATCTGCGCGACGTGATCCTCGCCGTATTTCTGTTTCGTGTACGCGATCATATCGTCGCGGCGATCGTCGGCGATGTCCATGTCGATGTCGGGTGCTTTCGGACGCTCGGGGTTGAGGAACCGTTCGAAGGGCAGCTTGTAGAACAGCGGGTCGACGTTCGTGATGCCGACGAGGTACGCGACGAGGCTGCCGGCCGCTGAACCTCGGGTGGTCGTGAGGATGCCTGAGCGTCGCGCGAAGGCGAGCAGGTCGGCGACGATGAGGTAGTACACCGCAAATCCTTTGCCGATGATGATCTTCAGTTCGTACTCGATGCGATCGACGACTTCTTTCGACTCTTCGAGCTTCCTTGTAGCGATGCCGGCGTATGCTTTCGAGCGCAGTTCCTCGTCATGATTTTTAAAACCGAGCGAGACAGGGACTGCTGGAAAGGTCCATTTCCCAAGATCGAAAGAGAGATTGCAACGGTCGGCGATCTTCCGCGTGTTGTCGACCGCTTCTGGAGTGTCCTTGAAAAGTTCGAGCGCGCGCTTCTCGCTGATAAACGAGAAGTCCTCGTCTTCGTTTCTGCCGCGCGAACCCTGCTGGATGCGCCGCATGATCTCGGTCGCCTCGCGGTCGTCCGGGTTCAGGTAGTAGACGTCGTGCTGGGCGACGAGCGGGGTGCCGCTCGCGTGCGCGAGCTCGACAATCTTTTTCATGAGTGCTGCATGTCCGGCGATATTCGGGTGGTGGGTAATCTCGAGGAAGACAGTGTCTGCGCCAAAGATGTCTTTGAATTCCGCGAGCGCGCCCGCGGCGCCGTCAGCGTCGCCCGCACGGAGGCACTGCGCGATGTCGCCGGCAAATGACGGGATGAGTGCGATGACGCCGCGGGCGTGCTCGCGGAGCAGCGCCTTGTCCATGCGCGGACGCTCGAAGAATCCTTCCGTCCATGACTTTGTCACGAGCGCGAGAAGGTTTTTGTAGCCCTCGTTGTTTTCCGCGAGTAGGACGATGCGGGAGCGCTTCGTGTCGAGATTTTGATCTCGATCATGGCGCGTGCGCGGCGCGAGGTAGGCGTCGACGCCGAGGATCGGCTTTACGCCCGCTTTCGTCGCCGCTTTGTAGAACTCGATCGCGCCATGCATGTTGGCGCCGTCGGTCAGCGCGAGCGCGTCCATCCCTTCCTTTTTCGCTTTCTCCACCAATTCATCCACCTTCGGCAGCGCCTGGAGGAATGTGTAGTGGCTATGCGTATGGAGGTGTATGAAGCGACTTCTCATTCCTCTTAGAATACCAAACCTGAGACGGGTACGTTACCCGAGGAGGGTCTGCTTGCTCTCTGAGAAATAATCATGCTATCCACAACTTGTCGCTATAGCGACAAGTTGTGGATACCTTACTCGGTAGAATGAGCAGATGGGAATAATGGAGAAAAGAGTACGAAGTGAAAGGCGTTGGGGCGCATTTCAGAAAGCGATGCTTGCCGCAGTCGTGATTGGAGGTGTCGTTGTCGTAGCGGCGACGATACCGAATGCCGCCCGACTTCTCAAATATTTTCCAGGATATAAAAAAGGCGCGAAATTCAACTCTCAGGCGAAGTCGGCTCTCGGGCGTCTTGCGGCGAAGGGACTCGTTGTCTTCAAAGAAGAAGATGGCAAACGATATGCGCGTATTACCGAGAAAGGTGAGCGCGTGCTCCAGATGGAAACAGAGCGCGCGGCAATGGCGAAGAAGAGAAAGTGGGATCGGCGCTGGCGCGTGGTTGCGTTTGATATTCCGGAACGGCGTAAGAACGTGCGTACAAGACTTCGGCGTTTTATGGGCGAGTACGGATTTGTTCGCCTTCAAGACAGCGTGTGGATTTATCCGTACGATTGCGAAGACCTTATTGCGCTAGTGAAAGCGGATTTTCGAATCGGCGCCGATGTGCTGTATATGATTGTGGAACATCTTGAGCGCGATACACACTTGCGCGAGCATTTCGCTCTTCCGATGGGGTCGTAGCTATTAAAGATTTAGAGAAGGGTATCCAAGACTTGTCGCTATAGCGACAAGTCTTGGATAGGGAGTCTTTTGTTATAATTGGCGCATGAGATACATGCTCGGCGTGGATGAAGCGGGCAGAGGCCCTTTGGCGGGGCCGGTGTCGGTCGGGGTGGTTGCCGTACCGGAGGGATTCGATGTTGCGCAGGAGTTTCCGGGCGTTGCGGATTCGAAAAAACTCTCGGAAAAGAAACGGGAAAAGATTTTTGAAATGTTGGAAACCCGCGCCGCTCTGGGCGACGCGCGTTTCGTCGTCGAATTTGAAAGTGCCGAAACGATCGATAGGGAAGGCATCGTGCCCGCAGTACGCCGCGCGCTTGCGCGCGGCGTACGTACTCTTGCCCCGTTAGAGACAAGTCGTCGAGAGACGACTGGCGCCGTGTCCGGCGCGTCTCTAACGGGGCTTGCTCCATCCGCCGCCAACACCTTTGTATATCTTGACGGGTCATTGCGCGCGCCGTCCGAATACTCCCAAGAAACCATCATCCATGGTGACGCACTCATCCCGATTATCTCGCTCGCGTCCATTGCGGCGAAGGTCCTCCGCGACCGGCTTATGGTTGAGCTTGCGGCGCAGTACCCCGAGTACGGCTTTGAAAAACACAAAGGCTACGGCACCAAAGCGCACTACGACATACTCGCAAAATGCGGCCCCTGTGCCATCCATCGCCGCTCCTTTCTATAAGAGGAGGCTCAAAACCGAGTAAAATGCTGCTAGCTAAGGGGCGGGACTTTCTTTTTTAGCCGCTGCGTGGTAACGTATTTCTCATGTCAATCCGAATGCGCCACACACGAGGGCACACCAATAACCGCCGATCGCACCACGCGCTCGAGGGTACGAATGTGATCAAGGATAAAGAGAGCGGCAATCTCCGCCTCCCGCACCGCCTCGATGAGGCGACGGGCATGTATCGCGGCAAGCAGATCGCGCCACCGCGCGCGGCACGCGTGCAGACGAAGAAGGTAAAGGGTCCTTCGACCGTAGCTCCCGTCGAACACATCCACGAACACGCACATGCGGAACACGTGAATGCCGAAGCGAAAAGCTCGAAAGGCATTGCCGGCAAAGTCGCCACCGGCGGACGTCCGAAAGCGCGCAGCGGTTTCGGCGGAGGCGTCTAATTTTTAAAATACACACAGTTGTTAACGGCCGCGCTCTTGCGCGGCCGTTTCTGTCTGGTACTCTGACGTATAAGTTCTTTCCATGGCAAATCGACACCTAGCACGCTCCGTCGTCCTTCAGACACTCTTCGAGTGGGATACGACTCACGCGTCCGACAAAGAGGCGGCGACGATCCTCGCGCGCAACGTCGCGGAGTTTGGCGGAGACGATGTCGATCAGTCGTTCATGGACAATCTCCTTATCGGCGTGCTTGCGAAAAAAGAAGATATCGATCTCGTCATCGGGAAAGCCGCTCCCGAGTGGCCGCTTGAGCGCATCGCGCCGGTCGACCGCAACATTTTGCGTCTGGGGCTCTACGAGCTTCTTTTCGCCGATCGCTCGCAAGTGCCGGCGAAGGTCGCTATTAATGAAGCCATCGAGCTTGCGAAGACGTTCAGCGGCGATTCGAGCGGCCGTTTCGTGAACGGCGTCTTGGGCGCGGTCTACAAAGAGCTCGGCGAGCCGGGCAAAGACGAACAGGGAGGAAAAAAAGCGAAGCGCGAAGAGCTGCCGCTCGAGAAGATGGGCGGCGCTATCGTCTACGCTGAGCACAATGGCCAGTACTATCTCGCGCTCGTACACGATGTTTTCGGCCGTTGGACGCTCTCAAAAGGGCACATCGAAGAGGATTCGTCGCCGGAAGTGGGTGTGACGCGCGTGATCAAAGAAGAGCTCGGCCTCGATGCAAAAGTGGGGAATCAGATCGGGGAAAATGAATACATCGCTTCGCACCCGGAGAAAGGAAAGGTGCGCAAACACGTCTGGTTCTTCCTCGCTTCAAGCGAGTTCGAGCCGCTCATCCTGAAGAAGAGCGGCGGACTCGACGACGCGAAGTGGTTCCGCCTTCAGGACATCATCGACCTCAATTTCTATGACGACATGCTGCCGATTGTTACGGCTGCAGTGCAGAAATTATTGGATCGGGCGGGCACTCGGGTTTAGAAAAACCACAGCTTTTCTTTTCGTACTGTCTACCGCATACTATCTCTCATGCCCGATTTTTCTTCCTTTGCAGAGCGGCTCGGCCTCTCATTTAACAACCCCGACCTCCTTGTCGAGGCTTTGACGCACCGTTCCTATCTGAACGAACACCGCGAATACGCGGGCAGCCACAATGAACGGCTGGAGTTTCTCGGCGACGCGGTCCTTGAGCTCGCCGTAACCAGTTTTCTTTTTAAGAAATTTCCTGCGACGTCTGAAGGCGAGCTTACGAGCTACCGCGCTGCTTTGGTAAATACCGTCTCACTCGCCGCGACCGCACAGGCGCTTGGCGTGAATGACTTTCTCCTGCTCTCAAAAGGCGAGTCGAAGGACACGGGCCGTGCGCGCGAAGTGATACGTGCGGATGCGCTCGAGGCGATCATCGGTGCCATCTATCTCGACTCGGGCTATGCCAGTGCCGAGGCATTTATCGCGAAAAATCTTTACAATAAAATCGACGAGGTCATTTCAAAACGTTCTTACCAAGACGCGAAGAGTCACTTTCAGGAAATCGCGCAGGAGAAGCGCAACATCACGCCCAATTATGAGACGTTGTCCGAAGTAGGTCCCGACCACAATAAGCGCTTTACCGTCGGCGTCTTCATCGCTGATGAGGAGATCGCCCGCGGCGAAGGGCAGAGCAAGCAGGAAGCGGAACAATCCGCCGCTCACGCGGCACTTGACAAAACTGGTTGGTAGGTGTATCATATATACGGAAGTAAGTTAACTTCGAACCTTATATTACGGAGGTGGTGAAATGGAAATGAGAAGCAAGGTGTTCTGTGTCGCTACTGTTTTGGGCATGGCCGCTTTTGGAGCCCTGATGCACACGGTATCTCCAGGTAGGCATCTATCCGATATTCTTGGGTATGTTGCGGCAGTAAGCATCGTGATGGCGATGGGAGCATTCGTTCTGCATCTCGTACGTAGTAGTGGTGAAGTTCTAATTACAATGGCACTGACCTTTTTCTTTGTGAGTGTGATTAGTGTCGTTTCTGGTCTAATCACGTCTGCGATTCCGATGTAGTCTGACGCAAAGAACACATAATGTACTGCCCCTCCACAGTGGGGGGCGGTATTTTTTATGCGCTATACTTCAGGGAATGTTGAAGCGATTAGAGGTTGTCGGATTTAAGTCATTTGCCAAGAAGACGGTCTTGGACTTTTTGAGTTCCACGACGGCGATCGTCGGGCCGAACGGGTCGGGCAAGAGTAATGTCGCGGAAGCGTTCCGCTTCGCGCTTGGCGAACAGTCGATGAAGAGTATGCGCGGCAAGCGCGCAGAGGATCTCATTTTCAACGGTTCGCACTCGGTACCACGCGCAAATCGCGCGGCGGTCGCCATCGTTTTTGATAATCGACCGAAGGGCGCGCATCGCCCATTCAAGATCGACTTCGACGAAGTCGTGATCGAGCGAGCGGTGCTGCGCGACGGTACGAGCGAGTACTCCATCAATGGTTCCAAGGTGCGCCTGCGCGACATCGAGGAGCTTCTTGCGGGTGCGAACATCGGCGAGACAGGGCATCACATTATTTCTCAAGGGGAGGCGGATCGGATACTGCTCGCGTCGCCGCGCGACCGCCGCGCGATGCTCGAAGACGCGCTCGGGCTCAAGATCTACGAATTCAAGAAACAGGAGGCTGAGAAGAAGCTCGGAAAGACCGAAGAGAATATCGGCCAGATCAATTCGCTCCGGCGGGAGCTTGCGCCGCATCTGCGCTTCCTTGAGAGCCAGGTAAAGAAGCTTGAACGCGCGGATTCCCTGCGTACCGAACTCGTCGGTCTCGCGCAGACGTATTTTGCAATTGAAGATGCGTATCTGGCGCACGAAAAAGAAAAAGTCGCCGGAGAAAAACGAGACGCGGCGGAGCGGCTCGCGCAAGCGACTGCCGAACTTTCAGCTATCGAAGAGCGCGCGACGACCGATGCCGAGGGCGTAAAGCACCTCGACCTCGTGCGTCGGACGGAGCGCGAAGTCGAGCGTGTCGGCGGCGAGCGCGGGACTCTTGCGCGCAGCCTTGGGCGGGTCGAGGGCGCGCTTGCAGCGGCAAAGGAGCGCAGTGCGCGGGTCGCGCGCGAGCCGTATGCGAAAGTGCCGCGCGAGGATCTCTCGGCGCTCGCGCGCGAGATCGAGAAGCAGGCAGAGGAGGCGACGACACCCGAAGCGATCTCTGCGGCGCTCTCCGCGATACGGAAAGCGGTAACGGCATTTGTCGGCCGGTTCATCGCCCCGGCCGACGACCTGCTCGCTGACGAAGAGCGCGCCGCGTACGCGCTCGAGAACGAGCGGACGGAACTCCTCGCGAAGGACGCACGTTTCTCTGAAGAGCTCGAGCGGACGAAGTCTGCGCTTGCGCGGAGCCGCGAGGCCATGACCGCACATGACGAGACGGGTCGCGAGCTGCGCCGTCGCATCCTCGATCTTGCGCAGGCAAAAGCGCACGAAGAGGGTTCCGTTGCGAAGAGTGGTGCGCGCGAATACGAACTCAATTTGCTTTCCGAATCTCTTGAGCGCGAGAAGGGCGAAGTGCTCGCGCTCGGCGGCATCGCTACCGTCTCGTATGCGCCGCTCGCTCAGCTGCCTGCCGAAGATCGCCAGACGCAGGATGCGCGCAAGCGCACGCTTGAGCGCACGAAAATCCGCCTCGAAGAGGCGGGCGGCACGGGCGAAGACATCCGCCAGGAGCATAAAGAAGTCTCTGAGCGCGAAACTTTCCTCGCGACCGAGCTCGAGGATCTCGCGAAATCGGCGGCGGGTCTGCGGGCGCTCATCAGCGATTTGGATACAGAGCTCGGCAAGCATTTCTCCGAAGGTCTTGCGAAGGTCAATGCGTCGTTTAGCGAATACTTCGCGCTCATGTTCGGCGGCGGCAGCGCGCGTCTCGCGCTCGAAGAAGCAGAGGAGCCGGAGGAGGGCTCTCTGGCATACGCCGAAGAAGAAACCGATGAAGCGCCGAAAGAAAAAGAACGGCTCGGCATCGAGATTGCGGTCAATCTGCCGAAAAAGAAAGTGCGCTCACTCATGCAGCTCTCGGGCGGCGAACGTGCGCTCACGTCTATCGCGCTCATCTTTGCGATGAGTCAGGTAAACCCGCCGCCATTCCTTATCCTCGACGAGACCGATGCTGCGCTCGATGAGGCGAATAGCCGCCGCTACGGCGACATGATCGAAAATCTGGCGAAGAAGTCTCAGCTCATCGTCATCACGCACAACCGCGAGTCGATGAGCCGTGCGAACACGCTCTACGGCGTTACTATGGGCGGCGACGGAGTAAGTAAGTTGCTATCGGTAAAATTTGAAGAGGCTGTAAGTGTCGCAAAGTAGGCCTGCCCCGTAGCCAAACGGAGCGAAGCGGAGTTTGTGGTACTGGGGTCAAATTCGACGAGACCGTCGCGGTGGCGAAGTAGCATTTAGGGACTTACGATGTCCCTAGTATCCAGAATCAGAGAAGAAATTCAAGGGCGTTGTTCAGCGGATGGCATCTGCCAGCGTTGGTAGGCGAGTGCGAGCCATTGGATGCCGACGATAGTCTGAGATATTGCTGGGAGCCACAAATGTAGAGTCGAGAAAATCGCTGCGGAGATGAAGAGTGTCAGTCCGGTCGAAATGCTTGACGCGAGCGGCGGTTTTTCTTTTGCGATAAGCATCGGGATAAGGGTGATGCAGAAGAAGACTTGAACCACCGTGAGTACATAGTCCTGCCACATATTACGCTACGGGCACGAAATCTAATTCTTTTTCGGCAAGACGAGCAGCGGTCAATTTGACGCGGATAGGGTCGCCAAGGCGGAAGGACTTGCGGGTACGGCGGCCGAGGAGTTGGTAATTCTTTTCGTCGTATTCAAAATAATCGTCGCCGACATCTTTGATGCGGATCATGCCGTCGGCGTGCGTCGTCTGCTCTTCGACGTAGAGGCCGCGCTCGGTAACGCCCGAGATGACGGCGTCGAAGATTTCGCCGACGCGCTCGGCGAGGAACTCCACCTGCTTCATCTTGATCGAATCGCGCTCGGCGCTCGCAGCGGCGACTTCGCGCTCGGATGCGTGGAGCGCGAGCGCGTCGAATGCGCGCATCTCGTGCGTAGTGATCGGGTCGCCGCCCGCATGTGCCTTGATGAGTCGGTGCACGACGAGGTCGGGATAGCGACGGATCGGCGACGTGAAGTGCGTATAGAAATCGAAAGCGAGGCCGAAGTGACCGATGTTGCGCGTCGCGTAGACGGCTTTGCTCATCGAACGCAGCGCTGCGGTCTTCACGAGATATTCCTCAGGCTTACCTTTCACTGATTCGAGCAGTTTGTTCAATTCCGCACCGGTAACGGTGCCAGCACCTGACGTCTTCAGGTGGTAGCCCATGATGCGGAGCAGGTTTGCGAGGTTTTCGATGCGGTCGGTGTCTGGAGCATCGTGGATGCGATAGAGCGAGTAGAAATGTTCGCCGCCGTTCTTCGTGAGTTTGGAAAGGTGTTTGGCGACCGCTTCGTTCGCGAGAAGCATGAAGTCCTCGATGAGGAGATTCGTCGCTTTGCGTTCTTTCAGGCGGACAGCGATCGGTTTGCCTTCGGCATTGAGCTCGACTTTCACTTCGGCCGTATCAAATTCGATAGCACCTTTGGCCTGGCGGCGGGCGCGAATCTTCAGCGAGAGATTGAGGAGGAGCGAGAGCTCTTCGTGCATGGTGCCGGTACCCGCGTCGAGCACCTCCTGCGCATTTTCATACGTAAAGCGCTTGTCGGAGTGAATGACGGTTTCGCCGAACCAAGTGTCTTTGATATTTGCATCGCTATCGAGCGTGAAGACTGCTGAAACGGCGAGTCGATCCTCGTTCGGCTTCAATGAGCAGAGATTGTTCGACAGGACTTCAGGAAGCATTGGTATGGTGCGGTCGACGAGGTAGACGCTGGTCGCGCGTTCGATGGCCTCTTTGTCGAGCTGTGTGCCCGGCTTCACGAAGAAGGAGACGTCAGCGATGTGCACGCCGACCTCGATAGTTCCATCGGGAAGTTTTTGTATGGAAAGGGCGTCATCGAAATCTTTCGCGTCGAATGGGTCGATGGTGCACGTTGCGACGTTCCGGAAATCGCGCCGCTTCGGACTCGCCGCTTCTGTAGCGAGTATCGCCGCGCCATTCTTCTCGAGCATTTCCGCGTCGCTGACGACGCCGGGAGGGAAGTCGCTGGAGAAGCCTTGCCCGAGCGCGAGCGCGCGCATCTCAGTCTCATGCACACCGACTTTACCAATGACTTCTTCAACGACGCCCCACGGGTACTGCGCGCCTTCATCCCATCCCTGCAGACGGACGAGCACTTTGAAACCGAGCTGCGCGCCTTTCGTGTCGCGCACTTCGATGGGCGTGTACATCTTCTTGTAGTCGGGCGCGAGGAGCGTCTTGCCGCCCTCTTCGACAAATGAACCGACGAAAGTCTCTCGAGCGCGCGAGATGATCTCGACGACCTTACCTGCTTCGCGTGGGGGCATGCGGCTTGAAGGGTCGCGATAGGCACCCATTGGAGCAACCTTTACGATGTCTCCCGAGAGGGCGTGATTGGTCCATTCGATCGGAATGAGCAGGTCTTCTTTGTCGTCCCCTATGGCGAAAAAGCCGAACCCTTTCCGGGTCATCGTTATCGGTCCTTCGAGGAGAGTCTCCGCTGGCATTTCTCGTACTCTAGCCCCGTTACACATCAAAGTAAATGGCTTGCTCGCAATAATCTTGTGCGCCGCTCTCGAGTCTTCGAAGATATAGTTGAGGTCGGTTGTTTGCGGTTTTAGGCTGGTTCTGGTACTGTGCCTCTACATATGTTGATGATTCGTTTTCAGCGCATCGGCCGGACTAATGCTCCGGCATTTCGCATTGTCGTTTTGGAGAAAGAGCGCGCCGCAAAGGCGGGCAACATCGTCGAGCTGCTCGGCACCTACAATCCGAGAAGCAAAGCCCTCACGCTTGATGAGGCGCAGGTAAAGGCTTGGATCGCGAAGGGCGCCCAGCCGACGGACTCTATCCGTAACCTCCTTATCAATAAGGGCGTCATCACGGGAAAGAAAGTGAACGTGCTTCCGAAGAAGACTCCGCAGAAGAGCGAGGAGGCAATAGCGGCAGAAGCAGCAGCAGCCGCGGCAGTGATTGAGGAGGCGAAGGCAGCTAAGGCAGCAAAGGCGGCTGCGGAAGCAGCAGAGGTCGCCGCCGCAGCGGCAGCGATTGAAGCGGCGAAAGCAGCGGAAGCCGCGCCAGTCGTAGAAGCTCCAGCAGAAGCAGAAGCTATCGTGGAGGCGGCACCAGCAGCAGAGGAGGTTCCCGTAGCCTAACCTTACCTCCGCCAGTGGCGGACATAACCAATACCCCCTATGGAACCAGACCAGGCATTTCTCGAATACGCGGTGAAGGCACTCGCCGATCACTCGGAGGCGGTCGAGACGACTCGTACCATCGACCAGATGGGCGTCCTACTCACTCTTTCCGTGCATCCTGAGGACATGGGGAAAATCATCGGCAAGAGCGGAAAGACCGCCGAGGCACTCCGCATCCTTCTGCGTGTCGTCGGCATGAAAGGAAATGCAAGGGTCAATCTCAAGATTAATGAGCCGCTCGGCGGCAAGCGTCTGCCTATCCAGGAACATGGGCCAGAAATAAAGACTGTCGATCAGGTAGTTGATGAGATATAATTGCCGTATGAAAATCTTTGTTGCCCATTCAAGCAATTTCGACTTCAAGAATAAACTCTATGTTCCTTTGCGCGGGTCGGAGCTTAACAGTCAGCATGAAATTCTCTTGCCTCAAGAGGGAGCTATTGAAGAAATAACGCGAGAAATGATTAATGGCTGTGATGTGCTGGTCGCAGAAGTTTCTGCGCCTTCACTTGGCGCTGGCATTGAAATCGGATGGGCCGATGCGGCTGGTGTGCCAGTTATCGCGATGTACGAGAAAGACTTACGCCCGTCATTTTCTATTGATAATGCCGTTACAGACCGTTTCGAATACGAAAATTCAAGCGACATGCTCACTCAACTGGCCGCCTCTCTCAGTAAGTTTCAGTAATGAAATTCCATCTAATAACTCTTTTTGAAGAAGCCTGCGACGCATACCTCTCGGCGTCGATTATCGGCCGCGCACGAAAGGAGAAGAAAATTTTTGTACAGTATCAGACCCCGCGCGATTTCGTCGACAACAAGTGGGGCAAGGTAGACGAGCGTCCCTACGGCGGCGGTCCTGGGATGGTTATGACCGCGCTTCCGGTTATCAGAGCTGTCGAAAAAGCACTTGGAGGCCGGGCCTCCAAGTTGAAGACTCGCGGCGGTGCGGAGCGCCGCCGCGTCATTGTCTGGTTCTCCCCGAGTGGGAAGCAATTTACAAACAAAGACGCCGACGCGCTCCTGAAGTATGACGACGTCGTGCTCGCCTGCGGCCGTTATGAGG
>CALRDY010000012.1 GCA_943355045.1 Candidatus Nomurabacteria bacterium
GCATCGTAGCGAGTCCGTGCTTTTTCTTTTGCTTCCGCAAATTGGTCGAAATTTACCTCCATGAAATTATTCTAACACTCGAAGAAGGAGATAAGCAGGCTCTAATTTGCATATTTCGGAGGGGTAGGGTAGAGTGCTCCTAAAGCTACGTACCTCCTTGGAGGGACCTATGGCATCTCGCGCAACGCGATTTGCTGTTGCGCGATTTGCTTTTAAAAAACCTGCCCCGTTAGAAACTTCAAAACAAACAAAACAAGACACTAAACCGATTATGGCTGAAACCAGCAAAAGTACTAATAAGGACATCTCTTCCGTTTCTAACGGGGTGAAAAAATTCATCCTCGCTACAAAAGAAGGCATGACCCGTATCTTCGGGGAAGACGGCGTTGCACGCGCCGGCACCATCCTCGTAGCTGACCCAGTCACGGTCACTCAGGTAAAGACGGCGGCGGGCAAGGACGGCTATGCGGCGGTGCAGGTCGGACAGGGCGTGCGCAGGACGAAGAACATCAGCAAGCCGGTCCTCGGACACACGAAAGGGAAGGGTTACAAGGCCATCCGCGAGTTCCGTACCGATGATGGCCCCGACGCTTCGGTCGGGGAGCCGACCGAAGCGTCGGCTCTGAAGGTCGGTGCAACGATTGACGCGTCAGTATTCTCTGTCGGCGACACGGTGCAGGTTTCCGGCCTCACGAAAGGCAAGGGTTTCGCCGGTGTCGTGAAGCGCCATGGCTTCCACGGCGGTCCGCGTACGCACGGTCAGAAGCACACCGAGCGCTCTCCGGGATCGATTGGTGGCGGTGGCGGTCGCGCAGGCGGTCGCGTTGCGAAGGGTATGCGCATGGCCGGCCGTATGGGTACGGACCGCGTAACCGTCACGAACCTCAAGGTGCTCGTGGTCGACGTCGCCGCAGGCAGGATTATCGTCAGTGGCGCAGTTCCAGGACGCCGCGGCACACTTCTTGAAGTAGTCTCCGCATAATTTGAATACTATGACTACTGCAAAGATCATGAAAAAGAAAGTCGCGTACGTACCGATCGAGGTGCCGGTCTTCTCTATGGCAGGGAAGGAGGTTTCGACAATGACGCTTCCCGAGGATATCTTCGGTGCGCCCTGGAGGAGCGACCTCGTGCACCAGGTTACGACCGCGATGCAGGCGAATGCGCGTCAGAACCGTGCCAATACGAAAGATCGCGCGGAAGTGTCGGGCGGCGGCAAGAAGCCGTGGAAGCAGAAGGGTACCGGTCAGGCGCGTCACAGCTCCAACCGTTCTCCGATCTGGCGCCACGGCGGCGTGACTTTCGGTCCGCGCTCCGAGCGCGACTACAGCGAGAAGATCAACCGCAAGATGCGCATCGGCGCTCTCCTCTCGGTGCTCTCGAAGAAGGCGAAGGACGGCGAGATCATCCTGGTTGACACCTTCTCTTTCGCTACACCGAAGACATCGCTCGCAAAGGCAGCTATCATCGCGCTCGCAAAGGGTGCCAAGGCCGATAAGCTCGTCGCAAAGAAGAAGAACGCCGCACTGGTCGCGCTTTCCGCTTACGACGCGGCGTCGATCAAGAGCTTCAAGAATTTCGGGAATATCATGACGGAGGAGCTGCGTAACATCAATCCGGTCGACGTCCTCGCGCACAAGTACCTCATTATCGAGAATCCGGAGGCGGCGTTTAAGGCACTGAGTGCCCGCGCAAAATCTAAATAAATACTATGGCTATTTTCGGCAACAAAAAGAAAGAAAAGAAGGAGAAGGTAGCGCCGGTTCGTCGCGCCCGCACGACAGCGACGGCAAATGGCGTCGCGCATGACATCATTCGCGCACCGTGGTTCTCTGAGAAAGCGCTCGTCGGGACTGAAAAGGGCGTGTACGTCTTTGACGTGTCGCTGCGCGCGACGAAGGCCGAGATCGCAAGCGCGATCAAGGAGATCTACAACGTTTCTCCAAGGAAGATCCGCACGCTGAATCTGCAGGGAAAGCCGAAGACGATGCGCACGAAGCGCGGCATGGGCATGCGCTCGGATCGTCGCAAGGCCTACGTGTATCTGAACGCCGGCGATACCATTCAATTTGCTTAATTTATGAAAACGTACAAGCCTACATCCAAGAGTCGCCGTTTCATGACCACGCTTCCGTACAAGGAGCTGCTTTCTGGTCATGCGCCGCACAAGCCGCTCTTGAAGAAGAAGTCGAGCCAGGGCGGACGCAATGCGTTCGGCCGCATCACGACGCGTCACCAGGGCGGCGGCCACAAGCGTCGTCTCCGCGCGGTGGATTTCAAGTACGACAAGAAGAACATCCCAGCGAAGATCGAGACCGTCGAATATGATCCGTTCCGCACGGCATTTATCGGACTCGCGCTCTATCGCGATGGCGAGCGCCGTTACGTCATCCTGCCGAAGGGCGTAAAGGTCGGCGATTCGTTCATCGTCGCCGAAGATGCGCCGCTGACGCTTGCGAACCGCCTTCCGCTCGGCGCAATTCCGGTCGGCACCTTTGTGTACAATATCGAGCTTTCTCCAGGCGCCGGTGCCGTCCTCGTCCGTTCCGCAGGCAACTTCGCTGAAGTCGTTGCTCACGATGCGGGCTATGCGCAGGTAAAGCTTCCGTCGACCGAAATCCGCAAAGTGTCCGACCTCGCATGGGCTTCTATCGGTACGGTCGGCAACGAAGAGTCCAACCTTGTCGTCATCGGTAAGGCAGGCCGCAGTCGCTGGATGGGTATCCGTCCGACTGTTCGCGGTACGGCTATGAACCCGGTTGACCATCCGCACGGCGGCGGCGAAGGCAAGCAGGGTCGCGGGCTCCGCCGTGCCAAGAGCAAATGGGGCAAGCCTACCGGCAAGGGTCAGAAGACTCGCACGCCGAAGAAGTACTCAAACATGTTTATCGTGACGCGCAGAAAGGTAGGGAAGAAGAGAAAGGGCTAAATGAAGACAAAGAAAAACCCCGCACGAAAGTGCGGGCTTTTTCTTGGCGTTATCGAGTGCGGGGAAGGCCACGAAACGGCGTGGATGGTACGGTAAATGACCGTATAATTTCTATACTATGCATACACGATATGTCAACGTTCTGAAACGGACTAGGATTTATGAGGGTCATTTGGAGCGGTACTGTTGACTCCGCAGACTGCTTCCTGTATCTTTCATCTATCCCGCATAGCGGGCTTTTCATTGCTTATGGCACGCTCACTCAAAAAAGGACCCTTCGTGGACGTCAAACTCCTGAAGAAGGTCATGAATGCAAAACCGGCTACCTCCGGAGTGATAAACACGTGGGCGCGCCGTAGCCAGATCAGCCCAGAAATGATCGGTTTTACCCTGGGCGTTCACAACGGCAAGCAGCACCTCCCGGTCCTCGTCTCTGAGGACATGGTGGGGCATCGCCTCGGTGAATTCTCGCCGACCAAGAAGTTCATCCGTCACGGAGGCAAGATGCAGAAGGAGATGGAGACCAAGAAGCAGGAGGCTGAGATCGCTTCTGCAAAGGCCGCAAAGGCTCCCGCTGCCGCCGCTCCCGCTGCAAAGAAATAAGATACGCGCCCCGTTAGATTTTTATGTCCTCAACCAAACTTACAACAAAGAAAGCAGCGGACTCCCGCACGAGCAAGGCAAGTGCAGTTGCCGTATCTAATGGGGTGGCCTACGCAACCCTCAAGAGCCATAATCAGACGCCGCGCAAGGTCCGCCTCGTGACGGAGCTCATAAAAGGCAAGAAGGTGCAGGATGCGCTCGTCGCGCTCGAATTCCTCCCGAAGCGCGCTGCGGAACCGATCATGAAGCTCCTCCAGAGCGCCATCGCGAATGCGAAGGTGTCAGGCGAAGATGTCGATACGCTCCGCGTGCAGTCGATCGTCGTCGAGAGCGCCGGCATCCTGAAGAAGTACATGCCCCGCGCCTTCGGACGCGCATCGCTTATTCGCCGCAGAAAGAGCGCAGTCAAGCTGACTCTTGGCGCAGCCCCAGTTTCGAAATAAATGCTATGACACACATCGTACATCCTTTCGCACATCGTCTCGGCATCATCCGGGACTGGAAGAGTCGTTGGTTCGCCGCCGACAAGAAGACCTATCGTGAGAACATTAAGGTAGACGAGACGATCCGTCGTTTTCTTACGAAAAAGCTGCGCGGCACCTATACGAGCGGCATCGAGATCGAGCGTTCAGCGAACGAACTGCGCATCATTCTCTCGACGGCGCGCCCGGGCCTCGTGATCGGCCGTTCCGGCGAGAACGCAGTCAAGCTGCGCAAGGAGCTGACTGACCTCGTTCGGAAGACTTCTGGACACGCGCTCACAGGGGGCAAGCAGGTCAAGTTCGATATCAACGAAGTGCGCCAGCCGGAGACGGATGCTGCCGTCGTCGCCTACATGATTGCGGAAGGGCTCGAGAAGCGCATGCCGTTCCGCCGCGTCTTGAAGCAGACGGTCGAGAAGGTTATCGCGGTACGCGAGGTCGAAGGCGTACGCATCGCGATTTCTGGCCGCCTCGGCGGTGCTGAAATGAGCCGTAAGGAGGAGTCAAAGAAGGGGCGTATCCCGCTCCAGACCTTCCGTGCCGATATCGATTTCGCTCACGAGCAGGCGTACTTGCCGTACGGCGTCATCGGCATCAAAGTGTGGATCTACCGCGGTAATGTGTACCAGGACAAGAAAGCGCCGGTACGCATGCCGGATACGGTGCCGGCGCACGCTGCATAATCATTCTGCTATGTTGTTTCCTAAAAAAGTAAAGCATCGCAAGTGGCAGACGCAGCGCAAGAGCGAGAAGCGCCTGTCCCGCCCGGAAACGCGCGGCACGACCATCGCGTTCGGCTCATTCGCGCTCAAGGCGCTCACGAATGCGCGTGTCACGAGCAACCAGATCGAGTCGGCGCGCAAGGTGCTCGCCCGCGCGATCTCGAAGACCGGCAAGATGTGGATCCGCATTTTCCCGGACCGTCCGGTAACCGCCAAGCCGGCAGAAGTGGGCATGGGTAGCGGTAAGGGCGATCCGAAACACTACGTCTTCGAAGTGCGTCCAGGTCGCGTTCTTTTCGAGCTCGATGGCGTTCCTGAGGACATCGCACGCGCGCATCTGCGCCAGGCGGGCATGAAGCTTCCGGTCACGACGTCTATCATCGCGCGCCGCTAACATTGCTTTTTTCCTATTTCTATGACAAAAAAAGATACTATGAAGACCAAGACTGACCAGGAGCTTTTGAAGCTCCTCGCCGATACGCGCGCCGAACTCCGCACGGTTCGCTTTTCTGCTGCCGGCGCCCGCGCCAAGGATTCGAACGCTCCGAAGAAGCTCCGCACGAAGATCGCACAGATGCTTACGGAACAGCACGCCCGTTCGACAAGCTCACGGCAAGCCGCCTCTGCATAATTTTATGGAACAAAAAATCATCCGCCCCCAAGCATTCGTCGGTGTCGTCGTAAAGACGGCCATGAAAGACACGGCTACGGTCAAGGTCGACCGCTACGTGAAGAACGCGAAGTACAAGAAATACTTCGTCCGCTCGAAGAAGTTCCTCGCGCACGATCCCGGCAATACGGTAAAGGTCGGGGACACGGTTACGATTGTGGCGACGCGCCCGATCTCGAAGCTGAAGCATTTCGCTATCGATCCTACGAAGACGGTCTCCGTAGAGAACGACACCAACTAATATGTTGCAGCCTCAATCCATCGTCATGGTCGCAGACAATTCAGGCGGAAAGATCGCCCGCGTTTTCAAGGTGCTCGGCGGCTCAAAGCGCCGCTATGCGGAGATCGGCGACGTCGTCGTCGTCTCGATACAGACGGCCGAGCCGCGCAAAGCGGTCAAGAAGAAGGATATCTTCCGCGCGGTCGTCGTACGCCAGGTAAAGCCCTTTGGCCGCAAGGACGGCTCGTACATCCGCTTCGATGAGAACGCGGTCGTGCTCATCGAGAAGCAGGGTAAGGAGATGGGTCCGAAAGGGAACCGCATCTTCGGTCCGGTGCCGCGCGAGCTCTCCGAGCTCGGCTGGCACTCTATCGTGTCTCTGGCACCCGAAGTCGTTTAATTTTTCTGGTATGCATGTAAAAAAAGGAGATAAGGTAAAAGTGATCGCAGGCAAGGACAAAGGAAAGTCCGGCGTCATCGCTCGTGCATTGCCGAAAGAGAATAAGGTCGTCGTCGAAGGAGTGGCGCTTTTCAAGCGTCACCAGAAGGGTCGCGCGGGGGAGATCGGTCGCATAATCGAGCGTCCGCGCCCGATCAATGCATCAAACGTTACGCGTATAGAAAAATAATATGTCTTCCATTACCAAACAGCGCCAACAGACTTCCTATCTCGCCCTTGCGGAGACCTTCGGCTACACGAGCACGATGCAGGGCCCGCGCATACAGAAGATCGTCGTCTCCTCAGGCGTCGGCAAGAAGCGCGACAAGAAGCAGCTCGAGATCATCCAGGATCGTCTCGCGAAGATTACGGGACAGAAGGCGGCTCCTCGTGCCGCGCGTCTCTCGATTGCGTCCTTTAAGGTGCGCGAAGGCGATACGGTCGGCCTCCAGATAACGCTTCGCGGCGCCCGGATGTACGATTTCCTCGATAAGCTCATCCACATCGCGCTTCCTCGCACGCGCGACTTCCGCGGCCTCAAAGCGTCGGCGATAGACGACATGGGCAATTTCACTATCGGCATCAAGGAAAACACGATCTTCCCAGAGACGAGCGATGAGGATCTCAAGGATGTCTTCGGATTTGCTATCACGATCGTTACCACGGCCAAGTCGAAGGTCGAGGCAGAAGCGTTCTTCCGTCACCTCGGCATGCCGCTTATCGTTGACTCAGGCGTAAAACGCTGATATCTTAACAGCACGCTCTTCGGAGCTTTATTTTTTATGGCAAAGAAATCCCAGCTTGCGCGATACGCTAAAAAGGCGAAACTCGTAAAGAAGTACGCGGTACAGCGTGCTGCTTTGAAGTTGGCTGGCGATTCCGAAGGCCTTCAGAAGCTCCCAAGAAACTCCTCGCCAGTACGGCTGAAGAGCCGCTGCGCGATCACCGGCCGTTCCCGCGGCTACATGCAGGTGTTCGGCCTCTCCCGCATCCAATTCCGCGAACTTGCCCGCGAAGGCAAGATCCCGGGCGTAAAGAAAGCATCATGGTAACTGACCGCGTCGGCGATTTCATAATCCGTCTCCAGAATGCCGCGCTCGTCGGCAAGAGCGAGGTCGTCGTGCCGTACTCGTCGCACCTCGTCGCCATCGCGAAGAAGCTTCGCGAGCTCGGTTTCCTCGCGCACGTCGAGACGAAAGTAAAGGAGGGGGAGGAGGTAAAGCGTACCTTTACGGCGACGCTCGCACTCGATGAGCACGGTCATGCGCGTCTGCGCGGCGTGAAGCGCATCTCGAAACCGGGTCGCCGCCTCTACGCTCCCTTCACGGCCGCGCATCGGGTAAAGGGCGGCACGGGCGCACGCATCATCTCGTCGTCAGTCGGCATCATCTCAGATGCCGAGGCGCGTAGGAACCGTTTCGGCGGCGAAGAGCTTTTCGAAATCTGGTAATTTATATATGAGCCGCCTTGCAAAAAAATCAATAGCGATAGGGAAGTCCGACGTCTCGGTAGCGGGAGGTACGCTGACGGTCAAAGGCACGAAAGGTACGCTGACCAAGCGCGTGCACCCGTCGATCGATATCGCGGTCGATGCGGCGGGCGGCGTCCTCGTCACTTCAAAGGACCGTTCCCGCCTCGGCCGGGTGCTCGTCGGGACCTTCGCGTCGCACGTGAAGAACATGGTTGCTGGCGTCGAGACGCGCTTCGCGAAGAAGCTCATCCTCGAAGGCGTCGGCTACCGCGTCGAGCTCAAGGGCAGCGAGCTCGTGCTTACGGTCGGTTTCTCGCACACGGTCGCTCTCAAGGTGCCGGAAGATGTGACGGCGACGGTAGAAAAGAACATCATCAAGCTCGAGAGCTCGAACAAAGAGTCCGTCGGACAGTTCGCCGCAAATGTCCGCCGCGTGAAGCCGCCAGAACCGTATCTCGGAAAGGGTATCCGGTACGATGATGAGGTAATCCGTCGTAAGCAGGGCAAGAAGGCTGTCTAACACAGCACCGCATATATTTTATGAAACAAACACCTACAACAAATAGCCAGCTCCGCAAGCGCCGCCACGCGCGCATTCGCGCCCTGGTCAAAGGAACCGCAGAGCGTCCTCGCCTCGCGGTCTTCCGCAGCAATCGATTCGTTTCAGCACAGCTCATCGACGACACGGTAGGGAAGACGCTTGCCGCCTCGCATGGCCGCGAGTTCAAGGGTTCTCAGTCGATTCAGGCCGCATCCGTCGGCGAAGCGATTGCAAAGAAAGCGAAAGCGGCCGGCATCGCGACGATCGTCTTCGACCGCGGCGGCTATCGCTACGGCGGACAAGTAAAGACGCTTGCGGACGCTGCACGCGCCGGCGGCCTCGCATTTTAATACTCATGACTACCCCGATGGAACCAGAGATCATACAGGAAGTTGAAAGCGCCCCAGCGACGGTTGTCGTCGACGCCGCTCCGGTCGCAGCCGCTGTCGCCGCTCCACGTACGGGCGGCCGCGGTCCGATGCGCGGCCGCGCGCCGCGCGCTGGCGGCCGCGCCCGTCCACCGCGCGAACGCGGCGAGTTTGAGCAGGTCACGATCGATGCGCGCCGCGTGGCCCGCGTCATGGCCGGCGGACGCCGTTTCAATTTCAGCCTCGTGATCGTCATCGGCGACCGAAAGGGCCGTGTCGGCGTCGGTCTCGGTAAGGGTATCGACACCGCGCTTGCGATCGACAAAGCGACGCGCGACGCGAAGAAGCATCTTTTCATCGTTCCGCGCACCGCCTCCGGCTCGATACCGCACCAGGTTTCGACGAAGTACTCTTCGTCTACGATTGAGATCATCCCGTCAAAGGGTCGCGGTCTCGTCGCCGGTTCGGCGGTGCGCACGGTGCTCGACCTCGCTGGCGTAACGGATGTCGTGACCAAGATCCACACCCGCTCAAAGAACAAGCTCACTATCGCCCGCGCGACGGTCGCAGCGCTCAAGAAGCTCCGCGCCAAGTAATCTTTTACGTATGCAACTTCACACCTTTTCTCCTCGCACCAAGAACAAGAAGAATCCGCCCGTCGGTCGCGGCGGTAAGCGTGGTAAGACCTCCGGTCGCGGCGGTAAAGGCCAGACAGCTCGTGCCGGACACAAGATCCGTCCGGAGTCTCGCGACCTCATCAAGAAGCTGCCGAAGCTCCGCGGCCATGGCAAGAACCGCGCGCGCACCGTCCGCACGAACCGCATCCCTGTCTCCGCAGTGAATCTCTCCGCAATCGAGGCACTGTACAAGGCGGGGGAGACTGTGTCGCCAGCATCGCTGCTTGCGCGCGACCTCGTTCGCCGCGCGAAAGGCCGCGCTCCGGTTGTGAAGATTTTGGGCGCTGGCGCTGTAACGAAAGCGCTTGTCGTGAAGGGATGTACGCTTTCCGGCGTCGCGCGTGCCGCGATTATCGCGGCCGGCGGTACGATCCATGCTTAATTCTTTCCTGCACAAGCTGAAGCTCGCGTTCGGTGATCCTGAAATCCGTTTCCGTATACTCTTTCTTGTCGGCGCGCTCGCGCTGTTCCGTCTCCTCGCCTCGATACCGATCCCGGGCGTCGACAAGGGCGCGCTCGCGTCCTTCTTTGCGAGCAATCAGTTCTTCGGCCTTTTGAATATCTTTTCCGGCGGCGGGCTCGCGCAGCTCTCGATCGTCATGCTCGGTGTCGGTCCTTTCATTACCGCCTCGATCATCATGCAGCTCGGCACCATCATCTTCCCGCAAGTGAAGCAGGCATACTTCGAAGAGGGTGAGGCGGGTCGCGCGAAGTTTATCGGCTGGAGCCGCCTGATCACGATCCCTATCGCTATCCTCCAAGGCATCGGTTTCTTGTTCCTTCTTGAGAGCCAGGGCGTCATCGCGCACTTGGGCTCGGTAGCGCTTGTCGCAAATATCGCGCTTGTCGCCGCCGGCTCCTTGCTCCTCATGTGGCTCGGCGAGCTCGTGACCGAGTTCGGCATCGGCAACGGCATCTCGCTCATCATCCTCGCGGGTATCCTCGCGAGCTTGCCTGCAAGCATCTCGCAGGCGATTTTCGCCGCGTCTGCGGCAGACATTCCCGCATACTTCTCGTTCACAGTCCTCGCACTTCTCATGATCTATGCGGTTGTCGTCGTCTCCGACGCCGAGCGCTCGATACCGATCGCGTATGCGCGCGCGATGCGCGGCGCGGCGATGTCGCAAGGCGCTGCGACCTATCTCCCGATCCGCCTCCTTCAGGCTGGCGTCATCCCCATCATTTTCGCACTGTCGCTCATGCTCTTGCCGCAGATGGCGCTCTCGATGCTCGCCTCATTCAAGATCGCTTTCGCATCAAGCGCGGCGCTCTGGTACACGGCGTTCCTCTCCAATCCTTGGCAGTACGGCACGACGTACTTCGTCTTGGTGGTACTCTTTACGTATTTCTACACCGCCGTTACCTTTGAGCCGCATCGAGTCGCGGAGAACCTCCAGAAGACCGGCGCCTTCGTCCCCGGAGTGCGTCCCGGCCGCGAGACTGAAGAATATATCGGCAAGGTGGTAAATCGCATCACGCTCCCCGGCGCGTGCTTCCTCGGCCTTCTCGCCGTGTCCCCCTCGATCATTCAGGGTGTTACCGGTGTTACGACGATCGTACTCGGTGGCACCGCGCTCCTCATCGCTGTCCAGGTCGCTCTCGACCTTGCTCACAAGATTGACGCCCAAGTTTCTCTTCGCGAGTACTAGAGCTCTCCAAAAGATCCATCTGCTTTGTTGCGGGCTCCGCTCCTCCTTTGCCGTACCACAGAGTACGGCTCAGTCCGGTGCTCGTCCGCGCCTCACATCTGAAAGCTTTTGAATGAGCTCTAGGAATGCTAAAGTGGGGCATGGAAAAGCCAATCGTATTTTTTATCGGGAAGCCCGGGAGCGGGAAGGGGACTCAGGCGGATATGCTCGCAAAGGCGACTGGTTGGCCGGTGGTCGGCACAAGCGGTGTTATGCGTGAGATTGTCGCGGCCGGTACTGCCGCAGGGCATAAGCTCAAAGAGACCATGGACAATGGCGATCTCGCGCCGAGCTGGGTTGCCGTCTATGCATATCTGAAGACTCTTTTCGCGATTCCCGACGATGGGACAGTTATTTTTGATGGTACGAGCCGTACGCCGACAGAGGCTGAGGTTGTCGCTGACTCGCTCAGGTGGCTCGGTCGACCGTTCCGCATCTTTCACCTCACGGTGCCAGACGAGGAGGTACACGGGCGCATCGCCCTGCGACGCGAGAAGGGGTCACGTCCCGACGATCATCCTGAAGCGGTCGCAACGCGGCTCAAAGCCTATTACGAGAGTACGGATGGTGCAATCAGCTATCTTCGCGACCAGGGCCTCCTTACGGATATCGACGGGCATCGGCCGATTGATGTTATCGCGGCAGAGGTCAGGAGCATTCTTAATTTACAATGATCATTGCGGACGACACTGAGCGCGCGAATCTCATTGAGGCTGGGAAGCATCTTGCTGCCGTGCTCAAAATGCTGCGCGCCAAAGTCGCTCCGGGCGTGACGACCGAAGAGCTCGATGATGCTGCGGAGCAGATGATCCGCGACGGAGGCGATGAGCC
>CALRDY010000013.1 GCA_943355045.1 Candidatus Nomurabacteria bacterium
CACCCTTTACCTATCTGAAGCATGTTCGCGAAGAGTTTACGCACATCGTCTGGCCGACCAGCCGGATTGCGCTCGCGCATACGCTCGTCGTCATCCTGATTGCGGTCGTCATCGCGCTCGTCGTCAGCGTGCTGGACTACGCGTTCGGCTCGGTAGTGAGCCGCTTCATCATCGGCTAATTCCATTTCTATGAACGACATACAACACATGCACAGCGGGGAGATGGATCTGCCGGAGGAGATAGGGATGGCGGATATCGCGCCGTCAGTGCGCAAGGAGATCCGTGATGAGACGATGCTGCAGGAAAAGGATGCGCGCTGGTACACCGTGCACACGTACGCCGGCTACGAGAATGCCGTCGAGCGCAATCTGAAGCAGCGCATCGAATCGCTCGGCATGGAAGGAAAGATATTCGACGTCATCGTCCCGACGGAGAAGAAGATTCACGTGAAGGGAGGGAAGCGTATCGTTGAAGAGGAAAAGATTTATCCGGGATACATCCTCGTGCGTATGATTGTCGATGACGACTCGTGGTTCGTTGTGCGGAACACACCGCGCGTGACCGGCTTCGTCGGCGCAGGGAATACGCCAGTTCCGATGGACGAATCGGAAGTCTCCACGCTCATGAAGCGCATGACAGCAGAGGCGCCGAAGCACCGTATCGATCTCGTGAAGGACGACCCAATCGTGATTGCTGACGGTCCGTTTAAGGACTTGGAAGGCAAGGTGGGCGAGATTGACGAGGATCGCGGGAAGGTAAAAGTCATGGTTTCGATGTTCGGTCGCGAGACGCCAGTCGAGCTCGACTTCTTGCAAATACGCAAGCTGTAATTGCCGCCTGTATTTGACCTAAAGCGCTTATTAATATAGTTTCATCTTCATATGGCCAAGATAGTTAAGAAAATAAAGCTCCAGATTCCAGGCGGCGCGGCAACCCCGGCTCCTCCAGTCGGTACCGCGCTCGGCCCTGCCGGCGTGAACATCGGTCAGTTCGTGTCTCAGTTTAATGAGGCGACGAAGGACAAGCGCGGCACAATCATCCCGGTCGAGCTCTCGGTCTTCGATGACCGTACCTTTACCTTCATCCTGAAGAATCCTCCGGCGTCCCGTCTCATCTTGAAGGCAGTCGGCCTCGATAAGGCGGCACATAAGCCGGGGGAAGAGAAGGTGGGCACCATCACGATGGCGCAGATCGCAAAGATTGTTGAGGAGAAGATCGCCGATATGAATGCGGTTTCTCCTGAGGCTGCCGCTCGTACCATCGCCGGTACTGCGCGTTCGATGGGTATCGAGGTTAAGTAGGTTTATTTAAAGGGAAAACGGCGCCTCAAGGGAGGCGCCGTTTTTTTTGTTTCAGACAATACCGAAGCGATCATACACGCTTACGGACGTCTCGTACTCATCGTCAGGATGTACCTTCCGCATGGGTGCTCTCTGCGCGCATTTCCATTCTGCATTCGGTCCTGATTCCAGCTCTGGAAAGTGTGCGTTACCGGCCAGGTCCGGCGCATTCACTGTAGTAACGTACGCTTTTATCAAATCTGGGACCGGCAAAAAGAGTTTGTAGATCTCTTCTCCCCCGATGACACAAGCGCGTTTTCCATAGTCAGCGACTTCTCCACATGCTTCCTCGAGAGATCCGACGAATCGGACCGACTCATGAGCAGAAGAAACGCGCAGTCTCGTTAACACAATATGTCTTCGTCCCGGAAGCGGCTTGCCATTTCGAGCCAGGATCGACTGGTAGGTAATGCGTCCCATGATGACGATACCAGCCTCCATAGTTACTTTTTTGAAATGGGCCAAATCACTCGGCAGATGTCTCCACGGTAACTCTCCCTTGTTTCCGATAATGCGCTTCGACGTCATCGCGACTATGAGCGAAAGAGCAATATGACCCATTAGAGCCTCCTTTTATGTATACGTTAGTTTCCTTTCGCATATTCTCCCAAAAATCGCCGGACGTCAATATTGCGCCAGACTGTTTTCCTGCGTACTCTGCCGGCAGATCGACGGCTCATTCAAACGGAAAATCACACAAACTAAGGAGGTAGAACTGTGGAAATAGGAACGTCGTACAAGCCAGCCAAACTGGACGAAGTGCGGCATCGTGCTCTGCGGATTCTCAAGGGCACAGCATCATTTAATGACCGGTATGTTCAGGATCATAAGGATCTTGTTACCCTGATCGAAGTGTTGCGTTCAATGGGATGTATTATCGGCTTCACGACCGGGACATGGGATCTGTTCCATATCGGTCACGCTGACTACATCCAGCTTGGGAAAGACGAAGTCGCCAAGCGATATCCTGGGGCCGACCATATTGTCATGGTCGTCGGGGTAGATACGGACGACATTACAAAGAAACGAAAAGGTCCAGGTCGGCCCATTGTTCCACAAGCAGAACGTGTCAAAGTGCTCGGACATATACGGCCAGTAGACATTCTTACTCTGCAATTCGAAGAAGATCAACTGTTCAAAATCGTTGAACATGATGTACGTATCGTCTCGACATCGACGACTGATCTGCCGAGCCTCGAAAAGATACAAGAGCGATGCGCATTCGTTGTAAATCTTCCGCCGCAGGCGGAGACGAGCACGACCGCACGCATCCGACAACTCAGTATGGATGGTGCTGCTAAAGTTCTTCTGAATGTTGAAAAGAGGCTCACAGCCGCTTTGCAGGAGGTGCGCGATGAAATCAATCGTTGACACGATACTTATCGCGTATGTGGCAGTACCACACGCGGGCTACCTGAAGTTCTTCCGAGCATATGAAGGAAGCGTCTTGTACATACTCGGCAACGAGTTCATCAAGGAATTTCCGTCGCTTGTTCGACACTTACCAGGCGTTACGCCGGAAGAATCAAAGAAGATGATTGAGTCTCTTGGTATCTTTACGGAAGTCCACGTTCTTGCTCCGGCGGTGTTGGATGTCATAAAAGATGTACCTGTAGTCATGCCCGACGAAGACGTATCGCATGCATTTGTAGAAAAATATCTTGGTTCCAATGCGTCGGTAACCTTCGACGGTAGTTGGCGACTCCGGTGGGACTGGGGTGCGACTCAAATGAGGCGGCGTCCGGAAAGGGAGTGTCGCGTTTCAACTGATGAATTTGATCGAGAAATGATGTCCCTTGCCTATGGTTTTGCTCAAAAAAGTCCCGATTGGTGGCGGCAAATAGGTGCAGTTCTCATGACTCGACCAAAAGTATTGAATCCAAGTGTGGTATCTAAATTCAACCAACACATCCCCAGTGAACAAAGTGTTTACTGCTATGGTGATCCAAGAAGTAATTTTGAACCTGGGCAAAGCATTGAATTCTCGTCCGCATTACACGCTGAGGCTGGAGTGATTGCGGAAGCCGCTCGGCGCGGTATATGCACGAAAGGTTGTTACTTGTGGGTCACAACATTTCCTTGCCCACCTTGTGCGTATCTTTGTGCGTTTTCAGGTATTCAGCGTCTTTATTATGCTGATGGATACGCGCTTGTTTCTGGGGCGGAAGTGTTGCAAGCGAAAGGGGTAGAAATCATCCGTGTCGAAATGTGAACGTTCGCTTCCTTGCTCCCTCAGTCCATCCGGACTGAGGGAGTTTTTTATTTCTTGAAACCAACGAGCGCTTCGATAGGCTTCGTATTTTTTGTCCTCGGGACTCCGACGACGAGATGTGCGTGCAGATGATTTACTGAGGCGCCGGTAGCTTTCGTATCGCCGGAGCGAATCATGAGCGTCCCGCCCTTGATGCTGTTTTCTTTCACTAATTTTCGATACAGCTTCTGGAGGTTCGTCCACATCGCGGACGACATATCTTCCATCGCCTCAATATGCGGTCGAGCGATGAACAAAAAATGGAATCGACTGCCTTTATAGGGCCACGCATTTTCTGTAACGAGCCAGTATCGACTTTTGTAGAGAATAGGCCGACGGTGATGTTTGGAAAGATGTTCCTCGCAGAACGGACAGAAACCTCCCTCGACGATCGCGTCGAGGGTTTGTGTATAGTTACCGCGTTTCGCGATGGCTGCATTTTCAGTGTCGACCTTGCGTTTTTTCAGAGGTAGAGGCATGCACGATATATAGCACGTTCGTCCATAAAATGAAGAGCCGTCCCGTTTTTAAGCGGGACGGCTCTTGAAGAAAGAACGGTCAGGGTCGATAGGGAATCTTCATGAAGGGATGAGGATCGTATTCCTCAAGAATGAAGTGTTCGGCTCGGAAGTCGAACAGATTCTTCACACCTGGGTCAAGATGCAGGACAGGGAAAGGCCGTGCGTTTCGTTTTACAAGCTGACACACCTTCTCAGTCTGATCTTCATAGATGTGCGCATCCGAGAAGCTATGAACGTAATTGCCGGGAAGATAGCCGGTTACCTGACACATCATGAGAAGCAGGGCCGAATACTCGACCATGTTTGACGGTACGCCCACTGGCATATCCGCAGAGCGTTGATCCATCCGCATGTGCAACTTTCCATTCAGGACTCGAAAATGAAGCCATCCGTGACAGGGTGCGACGATGACTTTTCGATTCGGGCCGCGGGCCGTGTAATACGGCTTCCAAGGTGTTACAAGGTGTGATCGAAGGTCGGGGTATTTTTTAATCTGTTCGACGACCTGCTCGAATTGATTCAGTGTTCCTCCTTCTGGTTTTTCAAAATCATGGAATGCCGCACCGTATGAACCCGGTCCCATATCGTCAGGATCAAGACCGAGCTCGGTCCCTTTCCCACGGTACTCTTCCCAAAATTTGCAGCCGTAGGATTCGATTTGGTCGATAGTGCGCGCTCCGTTCACGAAGGCAATGATTTCGGCGACGGCTTTCCTCCAAAAGCCGATATTTCGTTCTGTGATGAATGGCACGCCATTTGATAGGTCAAAGATCATTGGTGCGAGAGTTCCAAAGCATGTGCGTGCTCCAATGCCTTGAGGCGTAACTCTTGCCAACTCTCCATTGTAAAGAATGTGCTGCAGTCTATCCCGATACTGTGTGTCCGGAGTCCGCTCGGCGAGCGGTTTGTAGAAGTCCTTCATGATGGCTCCTTTCTGTAGTGAACTATTCTTGTCCTGCCGCATCATACGGAACCTTGAGAAATAATCAAATTCAGCCGGAGTGCTACAATCCCGGCATGAAAGTACCGGTACGACGTGTCGATAAAGAATTACCCCTGCCCGAATACAAAACGGCCGGAGCGGCGGCGATGGATTGTGCTATGCGCGAGGACGTCGAAATCCCCGCAAAGAGTGTTGCTATGGCTCCACTCAATATCTCCCTCAAGCCGCCCGAGGGGCATTTCGTACTTCTTGCCGCGCGCAGCTCGTTACATAAGCGAGGTCTCATGATGGCAAATGGAATAGGTATTGGGGATGAAGATTTCTCAGGGGACAATGATGAGTACCATGCAGCACTTTATAATTTTACCGATGTTCCGGTTGCCCTGAAGAGGGGAGACCGCATCGTACAGATGATTGTTCTGCCGTTCGATCGAGTCATGTGGAACGAAGTTGCCTCTCTTGGTAATCCCGACAGAAAAGGTTTTGGAACAACGGGCCTATGAGTTTCTACGACCACATACAAGATGAAGATCCTGAAATATTTGCCGCCCTCATAGGGGAAGATGCGCGGCAGGCGGAAGGGTTGGAATTGATTCCGTCTGAAAATTACGTGTCGCGTGCGGTAAAGGAGGCGATGGCGTCGTCGCTCACGAACAAATATGCGGAAGGGTATCCGGGGAAGCGTTACTACGGCGGGCAGGAGTTTACCGACGCAGTCGAGACGCTCGCTATCGAGCGCGCAAAAAAGCTTTTCGGTGCGGCGTATGCGAATGTGCAGCCCTTGGGCGGCGCGAATGCGAACATCGCGATGTATTTCGCGCTTCTCCAGCCTGGCGACACGGTGCTCGGTATGGATCTCTCGCATGGCGGACACCTGACGCATGGTCACCCGGTAACGTACCTCACAAAGGTGTTCAATTTCATACGGTACAAGATGAAAGACGTCGAGACGGGCGAAATAGACTATGACGACATGCTGCGCGTCGCAAAAGAGGCGAAGCCGAAAATAATCCTCGCCGGTTTCTCGGCGTATCCGCGCGAGCTCGACTATGCAAAGTTCGTTGCTATTGCGCGCGAGGTGGACGCGGTCGCTGTGATGGACATCGCGCATATCGCGGGACTCATCGCGGGGAAGGCGGCGAAGAATCCATTTGACTACGGGTTCGACATCATGACGACCACCACGCACAAGACGCTCCGCGGTCCTCGCGGCGGCATGATCCTCACGCGCGAGAGCGAGGAGATCGCGAAGAAAATAGACAAAGCGGTATTCCCCGGGTTCCAGGGTGGTCCGCATATGCACCAGATCGCCGCGAAAGCGATCTCGTTTCGTGAAGCATTGCATCCGTCATTTGCAACATACGCGAAGCAGATCATCTTGAATACGAAAGCGATGGAGGGAGTCTTTAAGGCGCAGGGCGCGCGCATGATAACCGGTGGCTCCGACAATCACCTCATCCTGCTCGATGCATGGACATCATTCGGCATCTCGGGCGGCGAGGCCGAAAAGCTCTTGGATTGTGCGGGCATCACACTCAACAAGAATGCGATCGCAGACGATACGAGGAAACCGATGGATCCTTCCGGCATCCGTTTCGGTACGCCCGCGATGACTACGCGCGGACTCCGCGAAGTCGAGTCTGCACAAGTCGCAGAAATCATGGTTGGGGTGCTCACGAAGCGCGACGATGCTTCAATCGAGCATGCGAAGGCGGAAGTGAAAAAGCTCGCGCTTTCCCACCCCATTCCCGAGTCATTCGTCGGCTAAATCTGGTACACCCCGTTAGATAATTCCCATTTCGAGTACTGCACCCGATTCCATTTCTCTATCTAACGGGGTACACTCGCCGCATGGAAGAGCGAATCAGGAAGGCGGTCAGTGAAGCGCTCGCGAACATGGGCGCGAGCGACATATCGTTTGCGGTTGAGCGACCGAGCATCGCTGCGCATGGGGACTACGCTACGAATGCTGCGCTCGCGGCGGCTAAGGCGCTCGGGAAAAAGCCGCATGAGATTGCGGATGAGATTGCACGTTTTCTTATTGAGACGCTTGGCAAAGATACTGCGAGCCATGTTTCTGTTGCTGGACCGGGCTTCGTCAACATTACGCTTGCGCGCGAGGCGGTAACGCTTGCTGTCGCTGAAGCCGATGCTCAAGGTTCTGAATGGGGAAGGGGGGTTTCGAATACGGGGAAAAGGGTCGCTATTGAATACAGCAATCCGAATCCGTTCAAGGAAATCCACATCGGGCATCTGATGAGCAATATCGTCGGAGAGGCCGTCTCGCGCCTCATTGAAGCGTCGGGCGCGACCGTCATCCGCGATACGTTCGGCGGAGATGTGGGTCCCCATGTCGCGAAGGGTCTCTGGATGCTCCGCAAAGAAGGAGTGACGGAGATAGTGAATGCGAAACAGATCGGCGAAGCCTATACACGCGGTTCGACGGCGTATGAGGAGGGTGGGGAAGCGAAGCTGGAGATAGATGATTTAAATACGAAGATATACGACATCGTCGAGCATCAGGAAGCCGTGCAGTCCGACAAAGATCGCGCGCTACTCGCTCTTTGGCGAGGGGGCCGTGAGATATCTATGCAGGAATTCAGAAGAATCTTCGCGCAGCTTGGCACGAAGTTCGATTATGAATTCTTCGATAGTGATACGACTGAGGTAGGGAAGCGCGTGGTGCAGGATGGAGTCTCGAAAGGCATCTTCGAGAAGAGCGATGGTGCGATAATTTATCCTGGTGAGAAGAAAGGCTTGCATACGCTCGTGTTCATCACGAGCCGCGGCACGCCGACGTACGAGACCAAGGACGTCGGGCTCGCATTCTTGAAAGAAGAGAAGATAGCTTCAGACGAAGTGATCATCGTGACGGGCGCGGAGCAGCGGGGCCATTTCCAAGTATTCCTCGCGGCGCTTTCGGAGATTGCGCCGCTCGTTGCCGCGAAAATGAAGCATGTCGCGCACGGGCTCCTCAGCCTCTCTACCGGGAAGATGTCCTCGCGCGCTGGCAATGTCATCACGGCCGCCGGACTTATCGAAGACATCATAAAGAAGGCAAGTGAGAAAAACGCAGACCCGCTCATCGCGGAGCAGGTGGCGCTCGGGGCGATCAAGTACATGATTCTGCGACAGTCACCTGGCTCGGACATTATTTTCGATGAAGAGAAATCGCTTTCGCTTGAAGGCGACTCGGGGCCGTATCTCCAGTATGCGCTTGTGCGCGCGAAGTCGGTTTTGGCCGCTGCAGCGGAGAATTTGGACAAGTCTGACTTGTCCAAAAATGCGCCAAGTTCGCCTTATGCTATCGAGCGCGTCATCCTGCATTTCCCCGAGGTTGCCGCTCGCGCCGCCCGTGAGCTCGCGCCGAACCTGCTCGTGAACTACCTCACCGAGCTCGCAGGCGAGTGGAATTCTTTTTATGCACAGGAACGCATCGTCGGCGGCGACCATGAAGCGCACAAGCTCATGCTCGCCCGCGCCTTTGTGACCACTATGACGAATGGCCTGACCGTTCTTGGCATCCCCACGCCGGAGAGGATGTAGGGCTGCGACAACCCTCCTCCCTGCGCTCGCCTCGGACAAACGCATGCAGGCATGCTTTGTCGCTCGGCTCGCTTGGTAGTAAACCGCAGAGCCGGTCTTCCTCCCTGCACTCGTTCGGGAAAATGAAATAAGAATTTCTTTTCCTCTCACTCGCTTGGTAGTAGGTTGCATAGTATTGACGAACGCGCTAGATTCCTCTTTGGACTGTGTTCTGTTCCATAAGCCAGAACGTACATTTCGTGCGTTCTGAATAGAAGGGGAGGTTCACGTATGACGAATCGCCGGCCAAAAGCGAGAAGTGGTCCTGGTTTTAGAAAAGAAGCCGGGAAGCCGATCGACAATGGAAGGTCAAAAGCGGGAGGGAAGCCGGATGGAGTTCGGACCGCATGTCTCATAACTGAGACGGCGAAGAAGTTCGATATTCCGGTGCCGGTTCTTTTCGTAGCCGCAGTGCGGCACGATAAGTTCCTGCATGTTTCCGAGACGCAGGCAGAGGATGCAGCGATGGCCTTCCTTTCTAACGGAAAGGAAGGAGGTTCTCCTAGTCTCACGAAAAGCGTGCGCGTTTTTGCGGAGAGAATCAATGAGGAAAAGAACCCGCAGCAATTCCTGAGAGGGCTTGGAGTGAACGTCCCACGAAGATCCACCCCTCTCCTCGGAGGGAAAGGAAGAGGAGGGATTGCGAACGAGATGAGTCTTAGCGAGTAAGAGAATTAGGCGGGTCACGGGATTGTATAATCCCGTGACCCGCGTTAGGTTCCTCAACAGATCGCACAGTATGTGCGTTCGTACAGCAAGGAGGCTCATCATTATGAAGAGGGTGCCAATCGCAGTGGAGTCAGTCGGCAAGCGTCAGGAGGAGATAACCGCTAGTGATGTATATGATGCGAGAATAATCCTCGGCCTCCCTACGGAGACAGCACTTCTCGCCCGCGCGAGAGATTCTGGTGGCACAGAGGTTTCGTTTCCGTTCAATATGACGGATGAATTGAGACGGCTCGGCGAGCATCGTGCCGGAATATCTCCTGAAGGGTATCAGATTCCAAGATATCTATGCATCTATGTCGCCGACGTGCTTGCTGGAGAGATCATCGCTTCGTCGAAGATGAAGCCTGGTGCGAGCAAGAGAGGAGTCCTGCAGCCGCCTTTAGACAGAGGGGCGTCGCGGTCTCAATAACAACGCGAGATTAGCAGCCATGGAGAGGAATCCTCTCCATGGCTGTTTCCATTTTTGCCTCGCAAACGTTACGATAGGCAGATATGGCCGATATGCCTCCGAAATCAGAAGCAGCCAAGCGAGAAGAGGCGATACTCGCGTTCTGGGAGAGTGAGCATATCTTCGAGAAATCACTCGCGAAGAAGTCCCCGAAGGGCGAATTCGTTTTTTATGATGGTCCGCCGTTTGCGACCGGATTGCCGCACTATGGCCACATCGTCGCGAGCGTCATCAAGGATGCGATACCTCGCTATCGGACCATGCAGGGGTACCACGTTCCGCGAGTTTGGGGGTGGGACTGTCATGGTCTGCCGATAGAAAATATCGTAGAGAAAGATCTCGGCTTTAAACACAAGAAGGATATAAAAGACTACGGCATTGCGAAGTTCAGCGAGCGTTGTCGAGAGCGAGTTTTTACGTATTCGCAAGAATGGGAAAAAATAATCCCGCGTATCGGACGTTGGGTAGACATGGAGCACGCCTACCGCACGATGGACAACTCGTTCATGGAATCTGTGTGGTGGGTATTCAAGCAGATTTACGACAAGGGGCTCGTGTACGAAGACTACCGCTCGATGCATATCTGTCCACGTTGCGAGACGACATTGTCACAACAAGAAGTCGCGGAAGGGTACAAAGACGTCAAAGACATTTCCGTCACGGTAAAGTTTAAAGTAAAGAATCCTGAGAAAATCGGGCTATCGGGAGATGTGTATCTTCTTGCATGGACGACGACGCCGTGGACCCTTCCGGGGAATGTCGCGCTCGCCGTCGGTAGTGCTATTGAATACGCGCAAGTGAAAATCGCAGATTCAGAGGAGGTCTACATTGTCGCACAGTCGTCATTGTATCGACTTCAAATCGAGAAAGAGGCGGCGGTCCAGGGTGTTATAAAAGGAAACGTTTTGGTCGGTCTCGAATACGAACCTCCTTTCGACTACTACACAAAAGATGCGTTGCTGAAGAGTCGTGAGAATGGGTGGAAAGTATATGCAGCAGATTTTGTAACGACGGATACCGGTACGGGCATCGTCCATATCGCTCCGGCGTTTGGCGAAGATGATATGGCGCTCGGAAAGAAAGAGAGCCTCCCATTCGTCCAGCATGTGGGTATGGACGGTACTTTCAAGTCGGAGGTAAAAGATTTTGCGGGGATGGAGGTCAAGCCGCGATCGGATGATGAAAAAGCGCGGCTCGGTACGGACATCGCGATATTGAAATATCTACAGGACAAGAACCTATTCTTCTCGAAAGAGAACGTCATGCACTCGTATCCGCACTGCTGGCGTTGCGATACGCCGCTTCTCAACTACGCAACGACATCGTGGTTTGTATCCGTAACGAAGATTAAAGAGGGTTTGCTTAAGAATGCAGAAAGCATCAATTGGTCTCCAGCACACATAAAAGAGGGGAGATTCGGCAAGTGGCTCGAAGGCGCGCGCGACTGGTCGATTTCCCGACAGCGTTTTTGGGCAAACCCGATTCCTATATGGAAGGATGCAAAAGAAAACGTGACAATCATCGGTTCTCTGGAAGAACTCAAAAAG
>CALRDY010000014.1 GCA_943355045.1 Candidatus Nomurabacteria bacterium
TGCGATCGCCTTTCTGCTCGCCGCGGCGCTTCTTACCTCGCTACCGAGCTTCTACCTCCTCGCGATTGGCATCGGCATCATCGAGATAGGCATCGCGACCTACCGCAGGATTCGTACTGGCGGCGGCTCGCTCGACTACATCGCCTTCCTCGCGATGGCGCTCGCCGCTTTTACCCATGAATATCTCGCGGGGGCCGTCATCGCGCTCATGTATGCCAGCGGCGAAGCGCTCGAAGCCTATGCATCGCGCCGGGCTGAAGCTTCCCTTGCGGCCCTCCTTGCTCGAATCCCGAAGACCGCGCTCGTGAAGCGAGGGACGGACATCGAGGAGATGCCGCTTGCCGCAGTCCTGACCGGAGCGACTATCGTCGTGCGCGGCGGAGAACTAGTGCCGCTCGACGGTCTCCTCGTTTCGCCTCGCGCGGTACTCAATCTCGCAAACCTTACCGGCGAGCCGCTCCCCGAGACGATCGCGGAGGGGGCGGTCGTCAAAAGCGGGAGCGTAAATGCCGGCGAAGCGTTCGAGATCGTCGTCTCAGGAACGCTCGCAACCTCGACCTATGCGAAGATTATTGATCTCGTAAAAAACGCTGAATTGGACCAGGCACCCTTCGTGCGCCTCACGGCCGCGGCAAATCTGCCGTTCACGTTTCTCACGCTCGGCATCTCGGGCGCCGCATATCTTCTGACCGGCGACGTTGGGCGCGTACTCGCCGTGCTCGTCATCGCGACGCCCTGCCCGCTCATCATCGCGGCGCCCGTCGCTTTCATCGGCGGCCTCTCGCGCGCGGCGGGCCGGAACATCATCGTGAAGACGCCGACGGCGCTCGAGACGATCGCGCGCGTCACGACCATATTCTTCGACAAGACCGGCACCCTGACTCTCGGCGCGCCGGAGCTTACTGCTATCACGATAATCGACGCTCGCATGAATGAGATTCAGGCGCTCTCGCTCGCAGCCGCGCTCGAGTTCCACTCTATCCATCCGCTCGCGCGCGCCGTCATCAATGCAGCACAAAAGCATAATTTCACTCCTGCGCCCGCATACGACGTGAAGGAAGTCCTCGGGAGCGGTATCGACGGCAGAGTCGACGGACATTTCATCTCCCTCAAGCAAGCACCCGAGGAGCATCATAAGGAGGGCGGCATCTCGCTTCTTCTCACAGAAGACGGAAATCCGGTCGCGACATTCCATTTCGCCGACGTGCTCAAAGAGAATGCGAAGAAATTCTTGACCGATCTCGCGCACAACGGCTTCAAAGTCGCGGTACTGACCGGCGATAGGAAGGAGCATGCCGAGGCCGTCTTCGCCGGGCTTGCTCTCGACATCTGCGCCGACTGCACGCCCGAGGAAAAGTACCGCATCGTAGACGCCGCGCGACAGCGCGGCGAAACGGTCGCGATGGTGGGCGACGGGCTGAATGACGCTCCTGCGCTCGCACGAGCGGACGTCGGGATCGTCTTTTCCGGCACCGAGAACAGCGCCTCGATCGAAGCGGCAGACGTCGCCATCCTCGGGCACGATGTCGCCCTCATCCACGAGCTTTTCACTCTCGCGAAACGCTCGGTGCGCATCGCGGGCGAAAGCGTCTATGCGGGCATCGGTCTCTCGACGGTTGGCATGCTCTTCGCCGCATTCGGCTTCATACCACCGGTCCAAGGGGCAATACTCCAGGAAGGCATCGATGTGGCGGTCATTCTGAATGCGCTTCGTGCAGCATTGAATCCGCGCACCTGACGAAGTTCTTTGCCAACACCTGACGGATAGCGCGCCATCATACGCGGCGCACGGATGGTATTGTAGAGGAGTATATTTTTATGAGTTTCCCTTTCGCGGTAAACATCATCGCACTGCTCTTTTCCTTCTTCGTCGTCGGAGCGGTTCTTGGTGCCGCATTCTCGAAACCCATCCGCACGAAGCTTATCGAGATTCTGCATCTCGAACGTCTACTGCTTTCAAAATCCGCGCATAATCCAATCCTCCAGCCAGGGACTCATCCGTGGACCGCGGAGGCGGTCTTAAATCCGGCGGCCGCCGTACTCGGCGGCCGGACGCACCTCGTGTATCGCGCCATCGGCATGGACGGCGTCTCGCGGCTCGGCTACGCGAGCAGTCCTGACGGCCTCGTTTTTGATGAGCGGCTCCCCTATCCCGCCTACGTCGCACGAAATCCGCAAAAGGTCGCCGCTCATCTGCGGCACTACTCTCCCGTCATGTACCCTTCGGGCGGCAGCTGGGGCGGCTGTGAAGACCCGCGTATGGTAGCGATCGACGGGCGTGTATACGTTACCTTCAACATGTTCGAGAATTGGATGCTTCGCGTCGCCGTCATCTCGATGAGCGAAGCAGATTTTCTTGCAAAGCGCTTCGATAGATGGGAAGGCCCGATCATACTCTCGCACGGCACCCGGGATAAGAACTGGGTGCTCTTCCCCGAAAAGATCGGCGGGCAATATGCCGTCTTACACAGCATCATCGGCGACGATGCTGGTCGCGTGCGCATCGAATACGCCGATGACCTCGCCGAGCTCGCGCAGATGAAATTCACGAGCCCTGATCCGCACCAGATGCCGGACGCGCAGATCGCCTGGCATTACCGGATGCGCAGCGCCGGCCCGCCGCCGCTCAAAACCTCCCGCGGCTGGCTCGTCTTCTACCATGCGATGGACCCGAAAGAGCCGGATCGCTACAAGCTCGGCGCGATGCTGCTCGACCCCGATGACCCGACGAAGGTGCTTCATCGCGCCGCGGCGCCGGTACTCTCGCCCGATGAGCGCTATGAGAATCACGGCAAGCCGGGCATCGTCTACGCCTGCGGCGCCGTCGTGCGCCCCTCGACTCCGCTCGGGACAGGCGGCGATACCCTCTTCGTCTATTATGGCGGCGCAGACAAAGTCGTCTGCGCCGCGACCACGCCGCTCGATGCGTTTCTCGACGCGCTCGTCGAGGGCAGCCAGCCTTCGCTCGCGGTAACGAGTCCCGCACAAACCGATTGACCTATGTTCGTCATTCGCCGAGAACCCCACAATCCGCTCCTCTCGCCGCAACGCGAGCGCCCATGGGAGTCGATCGCGACATTCAACCCTTCGGTCGTCCGCACCAAAGACGGCGTGCATCTTTTTTATCGCGCACTCGGAAACCCGGATGCGCTCGGGGCGCACCCCGCTCTTTCAACCGTCGGTATGGCCTTCGCTGAAGACGGCGTTCACTTCCATTCACGGCAACAAGTCATCGTGCCGCAAGAATCATGGGATACCTTCGGCTGCGAAGATCCGCGCGTAACGTTCTTTGAAGGCCGCTGGTACTGTTTCTACACTGCGCTCGGCGGCTGGCCGTTCGGCCCCGACAATATAAAAGTCGCCGTCGCCGTCGGCGACGCGCCTGATGCTTTTACCGAGCGGCACCTCATCACGCCCTTCAATGCGAAAGCCGCGACGCTCTTTCCCGAGCGTATACATGGCGAGATCGTACTCCTGCTTACGGTGCACACTGACTGGACTGCGGAGCATCCGCGCCCGACGATCGCGCTCGCGCGCGCGAAGCGGATCGAGGACTTTTTCAATCCAGAATACTGGCATCAGTGGCACGACCATCTCGCCGACCACGCGCTCCCCGAACTGCGCCGCGTCGATGGAGACCATGTCGAAGTCGGCGCTTCGCCGCTGAAGACCGCTACCGGCTGGCTGCTCATCTACTCCTACATTCAGGAGTATTACAACGAACGCAATCGCATCTTCTCGATCGAAGCTGCGCTTCTCGACGCAAAAGATCCCCAGAAGCTCATCTCCCGCACGGAATCCATCCTCGTGCCGCAGGAGATCTACGAGGAGTACGGCCTCGTGCCGCATATCGTCTTCCCCACGAGCGCCACGCTTCGCTCCTCGACTTCGCTCGGGACAAGCGACCAGATGCTTGAGATATGGTATGGCGCGGCGGACACCGTGTGCGCCAAAGCGAGCATGAAGCTCGCCGACCTCCTGCGCGCGCTCGACCCCGAGCGACCTGCGCGCACATTCATCCGCGCGACGCAGAATCCGATCCTCACAGCTAAAGGAGAGGGTTTCGAAAGCCGCGACGTCTTCAATGCCGCGGCGATCGATCTCGATGGTTCTGTATACATCCTCTATCGCGCGATGGATGCGCTGAATACGTCGACCATCGGCCTCGCGATATCAAGAGACGGCATCACTATCGACGAGCGCTTGCCGGAGCCCATCTATGTGCCGCGCGAAAGCTTTGAAATGAAGCGTGGCACTCCCACCGGTAACTCCGGCTGCGAAGATCCGCGCATCGTGCGCATCGGCGACACACTGTACATGACCTACACGGCCTACGACGGCGTCCGTGCGCCCTCCGGCGCGATCTCATCGATACGCGTCGATGATTTCCTCGCGCGGCGATTCGATCGCTGGAGCACACCATTTCTGCTGACCCCCGAAAACGTGGATGATAAAGATCTCGCGCTCCTGCCTGAAAAAATTGATGGGAACTATCTGCTCTACCATCGCATCAATAACCAGATCTGCGCCGACCTCTTACCCGACCTCATCTCGGGGAAACGCGCGAGTCGCTGCATTGAGATCATGACGCCACGCCGCGGCATGTGGGACGGAGCAAAAGTCGGCGTCGCAGCGCCGCCGATCAGAGTCGGCGATAACTGGCTCATGATCTACCACGGCGTCTCGCGCCACAGCAAGTACCGCCTCGGCGCCGCGCTCCTCGACCCATCCGGCACCGTCGTCCTCGCCCGCACCGCCGACCCGATCTTCGAACCGTTGGAAAAGTATGAGCAAGAAGGCGAGGTCGCGAACGTCGTCTTCTCCTGCGGCACAGTCGTCCGCCCCTCGACTCCGCTCGGGACAGGCGGCGATACGCTCTTCCTCTACTATGGCGCAGCCGACAAGGTCATCGGCGTCGCGACCGCCTCGCTCGCGCATATCGTTGAAGCTCTAACATGAGCTCATTCAAAGGAGCGGCTGGCAATACTCTTTCGGAGGCTCTCGCAGCGCGACGGCGCGAGAGCGAGGCGGATTTTCAGCAGAAAATCACGCCGTACTCCGAAAGAGTATTGCCAGCCGCATACCCCCTATGTACAAATTAATCCTATTTGATCTCGACGGCACACTTGCCGAGAGCAAGCAGCCGATTACGAGCGAGATGGCGACGCTTCTCACACGGCTTCTAGCTGCTACGCGCGTCGCGATCATTTCCGGCGGCGCTTTGCCGCAATTCCTCTCGCAGGCAGTCACGGAACTCCCGCACGGAGCAAACCTCGCACATCTCTACCTTCTTCCGACGAGCGGCGCAGCGCTCTACGCATATGACAATGGCGACTGGAAAAAAATATACGAGGAACGCCTATCGGAAAAAGAAGCGTACGCAATTGAAGCGGCGATGCGCGCGGCCGGCGCCGAGACCGGCCTCATCGATTTTTCAAAACCAGTATACGGAGAACGCATCGAGTATCGCGGCGGACAGGTAACGCTCTCCGCACTCGGCCAGCGAGCGCCGCTCGACGAGAAGAAAGCGTGGGACCCCACCCATACGAAACGCTCCGCGCTCCGCAAATACATTGCGGAACGGTTACCTGAGTTTTCGGTCAGCATCGGCGGCGCAACCTCTATCGACATCACGAAACACGGCGTCGACAAAGCGTACGGAGTCCGGAAGCTCTGCGAACGCCTCGGCATCCGGGAGTCAGACGCGCTGTATGTGGGCGACGAGCTTGGCGCCGGAGGAAACGACGAAGCCGTCTTTAAGACGGCTTCGCAAACACACGCGGTATCCGGTCCCGAAGATACGATGCGACTCATCGAATCCCTAGTGGCTGGCACTACAAAAGATTAAAGCGTGATTACGCAGAGCATGTTCGTCGAGCCAGCGACGCCGAATTTGAGCCCTGCCGTAATGACGATGCGGTCGCCTGATTTTGCGAGATTATTTTCAGACAGGAATTTCGATACGAATGCGATGACCTCGTCGGTCGTCTTGCCCGCATCAGCGAGGAACGGATAGACACCGCGCGAGAGCGTGAGGCGCTCAACCGTAACCTGGTTCGGAGAAAGCGCGATGATGGGACAGGCGGGCTTGAAGCGTGCGATCATCTGCGCTGAGACCCCCGATTCCGTGAGCGTAACGATAGCTGCGGCGCCGATATGCCCCGCGGCCTCCACGCACGAAGTGCTGATCGTATCGACTGCGCTCATCGCCACGATGTCCGATTTCGGCAGGCTCGCCTCGACGGTCTCTGCGATGCGCGTCATCATCTGGACCGCTTCCACCGGATACTTCCCCAAGGTGCTTTCCTCAGAAAGCATGACGGCATCGGTGCCGTCGAAGATCGCATTTGCGATATCCGACACTTCAGCGCGGGTCGGCACCGGACTCTGAATCATCGACTCGAGCATCTGCGTCGCCGTGATGACCGGCTTTCCGAGCGCATTCGCTTCGCGGATGATGCGTTTCTGCAAGATCGGCACCTGCTCGGCCGGCACTTCGACCGCGAGGTCGCCGCGCGCGACCATCGCGCCGTCGGCCACTGCGAGAATCTCCGACATATTGTCGATAGCTTCTTGCGTCTCTATCTTCACGACGACCGGAATCGACTTCCCCGCCTTCTGCAAAAGCGCTTTGAGCTGGAGCACGTCGTCAGCGCGACGGACAAACGAGAGCGCGATGATATCGACATCATTCTCGACGGCAAAAGCGAGATCGGTCAGGTCCTTCTCGGTAATGCACGAAATGGAGAGGTACGCGCCTGGCACGTTCACGCCGCGACGACTCTTGAGCTCGCCGCCGACGACGACACGGCAGTGTATCTCCGTACCCTCGACACGCTCCACGACGAGCTTCTTCTTGCCATCGTCGAGCATGATGACGGAGCCTTCTTTGACCTCCTGCGGAAGCTTCGGATAATTTACATAAAAACGATGTGCATCGCCGACGATCTCTTCGCTCGTAAGAATGAGCTCCTGTCCGGCTTCGATCGTGATGCGGTCGGTCGTGTAGGAGCCGGTGCGAATCTTCGGACCGGAGAGGTCGAAGAGGATCGCGATCGGCGTTCCGAGCTCTTTCGCGACTTTCCGGACATTTATAATGCGTGCGCCGTGCTCAGCATGGTCGCCGTGGCTCAAGTTGAGACGCGCGACATTCATCCCGGCTCCGACGAGCGCGGTAAGCATTTCCGGCGACTCTGTCGCCGGACCGATCGTTGCGACTATTTTCGTCTTTTTTGTCTGTAATGGCATAAGGTATGAGTTTAGCACACTCGCCCTCATACGGTCTATATTATTCGCGCGCGAGCCTGACGAGACGGATCATTTCAAAAGAATAGCGACCGCCGAGCGAGTGAAAAACGGGCGAAAGAACCTCTTTGCCGGAAGCGACGAGCGCCTCGCGTATCTCATCGGTCGCGCCTGAGTCCGGCAGAAGATGTGCGAAATCGGTGCGAGTCAGCTTCCCTATCTCTGCAAGCTCTTCCAGATGCTTCACGATTGTGGAGACGGCGAGCGCACGCGCTTTCGCGACTTCTGCGAGCGACTTCCCATCGCGTGCGGCTTGCAGCGTCTCGGCGAGCCTGCCCGGCAGACCGGCGACCGTTTTGCCCCGAACCTGTCGAGAGATTTTCTGCTTTTCATGCCCCTCATTTTCAAGCCATGCGCCGCCTACTGCTTTTACGAATTTCTTCTGCATCTCTATCGGCTCCGCTGCGGGCATATCCGCGAACGCATCCCGTGCGGCGTCTGACGCCGCACGGAAATCCTTATCCTTCTCCAGAATCTCCGGATGCACTTCGAGCGCCCGCGCATTCATGCCCGTGAGAAAGACGCCGCTAAGCCTTCGCACGCGCGAGAGCGCGACGTACCCTTGTCCGTATTCAAATGCTTTCGAGAGATCCATGATCGCGGCGTCCATACTCATCCCCTGACTCTTGTGCACGGTCATCGCATACGCGAGCCGCAACGGTATCTGCGAGACGCTCGCTTTTACCTTGCCTTGTTCCTCAAGCTGCCACTCCATCGGCTCAGTGCTTATGCTGAGGCCGTCTTTCGTCTCCACTATCGGCATGCCGTCCGCGCCCCAGCCGGTAACGATGCCGAGCGTGCCGTTGACGAACTTCCCTTGCGGCGAATTCTTCGTGAACATGACCGCCGCACCCTCTTTCAGCTCAAGCGTCTCGGGCGAGAGGCATCCGCGCTTCAGCCCTTCGATCATCGTATCTTTCCCTTTCGAGCTCATACTGAACTTCCGCGACGCACCTTTGAGCTTCGCGAGCTCGGCGGCATTGATGCGGTCGACGTCGGCATTATGCGAGAAGAGTTTCGGCGCATCTAACGGAAGCTCGGCAGGGTCACGATGCCGCCGCATGAGCTCTTCATAATGCAGCTCTTCGACATTCCCCGAGCGTATCGCCGAGAGCACGCTGAGGAAGTCACTATCGTCCTGACGGTATTGTTCCGTGAGATAGCACGTGAGCAGGCTCAAATCGCGCCAGACCGCTGACGAGTACGCGAATTTCACTTCGCGCCCGCGCGAGACCGGCGGCAACTGGAAGAAATCGCCCACGAGGATAACCGTGAGCCCGCCGAAAGGCTTGTCGACTCTTCGCACTTCGCGACAGATCGCATCCGCCATCTCAAAGGTCGAAGCCGAAAGCATCGATATCTCTTCGATGATGAGCACTTTCGCTTTCTGAATGCGCCGCGCGATATGCTCTTTGGTCGCGATGCGGTCGACATCGGCTTTCGAAAGCGACTCAGCGATGCCGATGCCGCTCCAAGAGTGCAGCGTCATGCCGCCGACATGCGTCGCGGCGATGCCGGTCGCTGCCGTGACCGAGGGCTCGATGCCGGAATTACGCAACCACTCGACGAAGGCATTGACCGTATGCGTCTTCCCGCTCCCCGGCTCGCCGGTCAGGAATACGTTCGCGCCCGTCTTCAGTATCGTGAGCGCCTCGCCTTGGGTCATAGACCCGATTATACCTCCTCGGCGCGTATAGTGTGTTTTTCAGCCGGCTCGACGCTTCCAATACCTCGCTTACTGTGTGGCGCGATGCATCCGATTCCAGATATTCGCGAAGAGGTAGCCGACGACGTAGCCGACAATCGAAGTGATGATGATAAGCGTCGCTGCCGCTGAAAAGTCAAATGCCTTTACGACATACGGCAAGCTAATCATGTGCATCCAGAGAACGAAATCGACGATCCCTTGCGCCACTCCGAGCGCGACGAGAATCGACCAGATGACATGCCCGCCCCCGATAAATACCCCGACGGTAAGCGCGGTCTTTGCGGGATCAATGTGGTGTTCCATAACAACTATGTTACTCGGATAATACCTCCATGATACTCCTGCCCCTCTTGCCGCAACGCCGGCAGGTGCATAACTCAAAACAACCAAAAACTAGGACATCCGATGTCCTAGTTTTTTCTTTCATCCGGAGTACTGCCGAAAAATCGAGTATACTATTTTCAATGACTACGGATGATTTGAAGAAAGTGCTTGCGGGAGTGATGAAGGGAGAAATCGCGGACGATGCGGCGACGCTGACGAAGATGAGCCGCGACACATCGCTCTTCATGCGGATGCCGGAGCTGGTCGCGTACCCGAAAGATGCGGAAGACGTGAGTGCGATCGTGAAAGAGATAAGCCGCGCCCGCTCCGCGGGCGCGACTGTGTCGCTCGCCGGACGATCGGCGGGAACCGACATGACCGGCGGGCCGCTCACGACCGGCGTCGTCATCTCCTTCACGAAGCACATGAACCGCGTGCTCGAAGTCGGCGACGACTATGCCGTTACCGAGCCAGGCGTTTTTTATAGAGATTTCGAAAAAGAGACGCTGAAGAAGAACCTGCTGCTTCCCTCCTACCCTGCGAGCCGCGAGATAGCCGCGATGGGCGGCATCGTCGCGAACAATTCCGGCGGCGAGCGCACGCTCAAATACGGCCAGACGGAGCGCTATGTCGAAGAACTCGACGTCGTCCTCTCCGACGGCTCGCAAACCACTTTCAAAGCGCTCACGCCTGCAGAACTGGAAGAGAAGAAAAAGCTAGAGACGCTCGAAGGCGACATCTATCGCACGATGGATGCGCTCGTGACCGACAATGCCGCGCTCATCGAAATGCACAGACCGAAAGTCTCTAAGAACTCCGCCGGCTACGCGCTCTGGAGAATCCGCGATCAGAAAACAAATACGTTCAACCTCGCGAAGCTCATCTGCGGCTCGCAAGGCACGCTCGCGCTCTGGACGAAAGCGAAGCTCGCGCTCGTAACGCCGAAAGAGCGGCGCGCGATGCTCGTCGTCTTCCTCTACGATCTCGACATCCTGCCCGAGATCGTGCGGCGCGTCCTCCTCGAGAATCCCGAATCGTTCGAGAGCTACGACGACCACACCTTCACGCTCGCCGTGAAGTTCATCCCCCAGATGCTCTCGCAGATGGGCTTCATCAAGGCCGCGCGCCTCGGTGTTGACTTCATTCCCGAAGCGGCAATGGTCGCTACGGGCGGCGTGCCGAAGATGATTCTCATGGCGGAATTCGCCGAAGACACGATCGAGGAGGCGGATCAGAAAGCGCAGAAAGCAAAAGCAGCGCTCGCCGGGCTGCGTGTGCAGGCGAAAGTCGAGAAAGACGAGAAGGAGTCGGAAAAGTATTGGATCGTGCGGCGCGAAAGCTTCGCGCTCCTGCGCAAAAACGTCCACGGCCTCTACGCGGCGCCTTTCATCGACGACTTCGTCGTGCCGCCTACAAGCTACCCCGAATTCCTACCGAAACTGAATGCGCTTCTCGACGAATACAAATCGCACTTCATCTACACCATCGCGGGCCACATCGGCAACGGCAATTTCCATATCATCCCGCTCATGGACCTTTCCAAAGAAGAGAATCGACAGGTCATCCTCGACCTCGCGCCGAAAGTCTACGAACTCGTCATACGCGAGGGCGGCACGACGACCGGCGAGCACAATGACGGCATCATCCGCACGCCGTACCTCCCGATGCTCTTCGGCGCAGAGATGGTCGCGCTCTTCGAACAGACGAAAAAGGCGTTCGACCCTTTGAACATCTTTAACCCTGGCAAGAAAGTTGGCGGTACGTTTGCCGATATCAAGCGGGATATCATTAAGACGGTTTCTTAAAGAGAAACAGGCAGAAGGTCTCGCAGACGGCTTTGCCGTCTGCGAGACCTT
>CALRDY010000015.1 GCA_943355045.1 Candidatus Nomurabacteria bacterium
AATGACTCGTCCAGCAGAAGACGCGGCTCTTCATACGCGGCGACTTCTTTAAGCAGATTGTGCGTTTCGTGAGCGATAATGTCGGCATTCATAGCGGAGAGGAATCCGCCCGTACGCGACATGGAGAGAAGCGCGGAAAGCGCGAGCAGCTCGCGCGCGAGCGCGACGCGAGAGGATGCGGGCGGCAGTATCGCTGCGTCGACGAGATTGATCGCAATCGCATCGATACGGTTCCTCAAAGACTCTGAACCTATGAATGCCGGAGCGATGAGATGAATGGCTTTTGCGAGGCGTTCGGCTTTTTTATAAATGAAAACCCTACGTATGTCCTTTTCGAAAATGTTATTAAATATGCTTTTTTCTAGGACAAAATCTTCTGAGCGGACGTCTTTACCTTTAATCTGGGTTTGCCGGATTTCAGTGCCGTGTCCTATACCTGATAGTCCATGTCTCATACTGTATCGGACAGTATACTCCCGCACTCATGCCTCGCAACTCGCGCGCAAGAGTCTCCCCTTCCCTCTACGCTTCCGCAAGGCGCAAATGCTACAATAGCTCCTATATATGAGTCGTAAAAACGGCAATGGAAAGCGCGGACGCGGTCGTGAAGAAGAGGTCAAAGAATACGACACTCTCATCCGCTACGCTTCCGCTATCGTACTGCTCGCTGCAGGTGTCCTGCTCCTGCTTGCGATCTTTGGCGCAGCGGGCCCGGTCGGCGCAGCCGTCTTTGCGACAAGCTATGCGGTCGTCGGCATCGGCGCTTTCCTCCTGCCGACCGCCCTCATCCTCGTCGGCCTCTACGCAGGCTTCGGCCGACCGACTCTTGAACCCCTGACCGCTTCCGGCCTCCTCATCATCTGCGCATCCGTCCTCGCTTTTGCGGGACTCTTCCCCGATACGCATTTCGGTGGCATGGCCGGCACCTGGGAGGGACAACTCCTTTCCGGCTTCTTCGGCTTCTGGGGCGCGGCGGTACTCCTCATCGCGACTATCGCCATCGGCATCGCCATCGTGAGCGATATCGAAGCGCTCGGAGCATTCTTCAGCGAGAAGATGCTTTCGCTCTGGGATAGTCTTCGCGCGCGTATCGGGCGCAAAGACGTGTATGAAGAGGACGAGGAGCTCGCGGTCGTCGGACTGCCAGATGATGAGGAAGAGTATGAAATGGAAGAAACCGAAGCTGAAACAGGTGCTCCTGTTGAGCGCGAGCCGACTATAAATGTATTCAATCGTGCCGGAGGCGCACAAGGGACGGGCATAGCGAACTTCGACGCAGAGTACGAAGCGCCGCCGCTCTCAATCCTCGGCGCGGACCGCGGCAAACCTGGCGTCGGCGACATTAAGGCAAATGCAAACATCATCAAGCGCACGTTCCAGAACTTCGGCATTAATCTCGAGATGGACGAAGTCTCGGTCGGCCCCACCGTCACGCGTTATGCCGTGAAGCCCGCCGAAGGCGTGCGTCTCTCCAAGATCGTCTCGCTCGCGAACAATCTCGAGCTCGCGCTCGCGGCGCATCCGGTACGCATCGAAGCACCGATTCCGGGGAAGTCTCTGGTCGGCATCGAAGTGCCAAACACTGTCAAAGCGATGGTCGGTCTCGGCGGCATCCTCAGCGCGCCCGAGTGGAGCGACAGCGACAAGCCGCTTCTCGCCGCACTCGGCCGCGACATCACAGGCACGCCGCACTACGTCAATATCGCGAAGATGCCGCACGGACTTGTCGCTGGCGCGACCGGGTCGGGAAAGTCGGTCGCGATACACGCGATCATCACTTCACTCCTCTACCGGAACGGACCGAACCAGCTCCGCTTCATCATGATCGACCCGAAGCGCGTGGAACTTACCGCCTACAACGGCATCCCCCACCTGCTCACGCCGGTTATCACTGATCCGAAGAAAGCCATCTTCTCGCTCAAATGGGCGGCGAAAGAAATGGAACGCCGCTACAATATCCTTGAAGCAGAAAAAGTGCGTGACATCGGCTCCTACCATGCGACCGTCTTTGAACCAGCGAAAAAGAAGGGTGCGGAGGAGATGCCGGAAGCGATGCCGTACATCGTCATCGTCATCGACGAGCTTGCGGATATCATGCAGAGCTACCCACGCGAGCTCGAGGCGTCCATCGTCCGCCTGGCACAGATGTCGCGCGCTGTCGGCATCCACCTCGTGCTCTCCACGCAGCGCCCATCAGTCAATGTCATTACCGGCCTCATCAAAGCGAACGTGCCGACCCGCATGGCGCTCCAAGTCGCCTCCCAGATAGACTCGCGCACCATCCTCGACGGCTCGGGCGCGGAATCGCTCCTCGGCGCGGGCGACATGCTCTATCTCTCGAGCGATATGCAGAAGCCGGTGCGCATCCAGACCGCTTTCATCAGCGAAACTGAAGTGAAGAAAGTCGTGAGCTATATTAAGAGCAATAATGCCGGCAATCTCTCGAGCATCGATTTTGGAAATAGCGGCACCGGCACGGTAGCAGAAGCAAATGACGTCATCGGGCTCATCAACGGCAGTTTCGACGATGAGGATATCGACGACGACCTGTACGAGGATGCGCGCACCGCCGTCGAACAGGCCGGACGCGCTTCGACCTCCTACCTACAGCGCAAACTAAAGATTGGCTACTCACGCGCTGCGCGGCTCATGGACGTGCTCGAAGCGAAAGGTGTCATCGGCGGGGCCGACGGCAGCAAGCCGCGCGAAGTGCTTACGGCTGCTGCCGGTAGCAGACCAGGGGCCGCGACGGCCCCTGGTGATACGCCGAGCGAAGAGGAGGATCTCTTCTAGCGAGAGCGATGACGAAATACCTCCTCGCCGCAGTCTTACTCATCCTCGGAGGCTACGGACTCATCGAGGCATGGCCGCTTGTGGCCGGACCAGGCCTCTCCATAAGCTCCCCTGCGGAGCACGCATCGTTCCCGGGAGGCATCGTGGACATCCGAGGCGAAGCAGTGCGCGCCGCACAGCTTACGCTTAATGGCGCGCCGGTCCTACGCGACCAGGACGGAAACTTTTCGTCAACCCTTACCTTTCCCCGTGGAGGCTCTATACTTACCTTCGTAGCCACCGACCGGTTCGGCAGGACAGTAAGGGCGACACGTTCAATTTTCGTACCAGCCGACACTTCGGTCGACTCCCCGACCTCAGACGTCGGAACTAATTAACAACCTATTATGGCCTTCAAACCAAAAAAAGAAAAAGTGCTCAAAACCGTTACGGCGGCAAGCGAGGATAAAAGCGAGAAACAAAAGTCCATCGACCAGGCATTGAAAGAGATCCGCACGAAGTTCGGCGATGAAGCGATTTCGACCTACGGCTCGGGCGCACCGCAGAAGATCCCTGTAATCGCGACTGGCTCCATCGGGCTCGATGCCGCGCTCGGGGTCGGCGGTCTTCCCCGCGGACGCATCATCGAGATATTCGGCCCGGAGTCCTCCGGCAAGACGACGCTCGCGCTCCACGTCATAGCCGAGGCGCAGAAAGCCGGCGGCATCGCGGCATTCGTCGACGCCGAGCATGCGCTCGATCCGGAATATGCGCGCCGCATCGGCGTGAAGCTCTCCGAGCTCCTCATCTCGCAGCCGGACACGGGCGAGCAAGCGCTCGACATCGTCGAATCATTGGTGCGCAGCGGAAATGTCGACGTCATCGTCATCGACTCCGTCGCGGCGCTTACCCCGAAAGACGAGATCGAGGGAGAGATGGGGCAGCAGCACATGGGCAAGCAGGCGCGGCTCATGAGCCAGGCACTCCGCAAGCTTACCGCCATCGCTGCGCGCTCGAAGACGATCGTCATCTTCATCAATCAGATCCGCATGCAGATCGGCGTCATGTTCGGCAATCCGGAGACGACCCCGGGCGGCAAAGCGCTCAAGTTCTATACTTCGGTACGTCTCGACATCCGCCGCATCGCGTCGATAAAGAAAGGCGAAGAAGTGGTCGGCGGCCGCGTGCGCGTGAAAGTCGTGAAAAACAAAGTCGCTGCCCCATTCAAGACCACCGAATTCGACCTCCTCTACAATGAAGGCATCAGCCGCGAAGGCGAGCTCATCGCGCTTGGCGAGAAGTTTGATCTGGTCGCAAAGTCCGGAGCGACCTACAAGATGGGCGAAACGAAACTCGGCGTCGGCTACGACGCTTCACGCACTTTCCTGCGCGAGAACAAAGACACCTCGAAAGAACTTCTGAAACGGATTAAAGAGAAACTCGCGGAAGGATAGCCGAGAGCGGGGCGACCCCGCTCTCGTTAGGCTGACTTACGGAAAAGAAAGCTCGCGAGAAAGCGCACTACCTCGCTAAGGAGATACAGTAGCGAAACGAGTGTCAGGACTGCTAACGCCTGAACGATAAAGCGTGTATGGGTAAATGCTGCGAAGAGGAAGTTCGGAAGGTGCGCAATATCTACAGGGGCATTTTGAAACACGCGCGCGACCCAGACTTCCCTGCCGATGCCCCAGAGCGTCGCACCGAGCGTCAGTGTCGCGAGAACTGCGGTTGAAACGATAAGCCCCAAAATGCGGATGAGGCGCACCCGGCGCATAACGATACGCTCCAGGTCGGATGGATTAGTCATAGTGTTGTTTGTCATAGGTTTGCTTGAAAAGTTTTTTCGCGCGATGAACGCGCGTCTTCACGGCGGGAATCGAAAGCTGTTCTGACACGGCAATCTCTTCCTGCGTCTTCCCTTCGATGAATTGCAGCCGCAGGATTTTCGCAGCGGTCTCCGGAAGCTTCGAGAGCGCCGCGAGGACTTCGCTCCGCAGCGAAAGATCCTCGAGAAATTCCGCTCGCGCGTCTGGGAGCGACTCATAGTGCTCGGGCAGAAGCTCCGCGCGTTTCCCGAACTCATCCATCTTCGCGCGATATTTCGTATATGCGACGCGATTGAGGATGGTGTACGCCCATGAGGAGAACGTCGCTCCCGCCTGTGGCTGATACTTGTCCGCATAGAGATACATCTTGGTAAAGGCGTCCTGCACCGCCTCCTCCGCGTCTTCAGGGGACTTCAATATCATCCGTGCACGACGGAGGAGCGGCGCTTCGTAGCGGCGGACGAGGACAGCGAATAGCTCGGGCTCCTTGCGCGCTCGTGCAAGCACGTCGGCGTCCGAAAGCGCACCCAGGTCTTCGGTAGTTGAAAAACTCATGATGCCCTGTATCATACGCTTACCCGCCAAAAGCGGTACTTTTTATAACGAACATTATCAAACCTTAGTTTCAGAACCATGGCCGTACTCTCCTATAACGAAATCCTCAAGGGCAGCATCATCAACTACAATAGCGAGCCGTATGAAGTGCTTTCGGCGCATATCTTCCGCATGCAGCAGAGGAAGCCCGTAAACCAGACGAAGCTCCGCCACCTCATTTCCGGGAAGGTTACCGAGATCTCGTTCCATCAGAACGAGACTGTGACCGAGGCGGACATCGACAAGATGCAGGCGCAGTACCTCTACTCGAATACGGCCGAGAGCTGGTTTGCGCAAGTCGGCAATCCGAAAAACCGCTTCTCCTTTCCGATGGACTCTGTCCATGACAAAGTGCAGTGGCTCATGCCGAATGCTTTGGTCGAGATATTGACCTATGAAGAGAAGCCGATGACGATCAAGATTCCTGTGAAAGTCGAGCTCCAGGTAAAGGAGGCGCCGCCGGCCGTGAAGGGCAATACGGTCTCGGGCGGCAATAAGCTCGCCCTGCTCGCGACCGGCGCGAAAGTGAATGTCCCGCTTTTCATCAATACGGGCGACATCATCCGCATCAACACCGACTCGGGCGACTATACCGAGCGCGTCGAGAAGGCATAAGCAAAGACCATTCCTTAATATCCGCTTCGAATAAGCAACACAAGAAAGCCCCGCTCTTGCGGGGCTTTCTTTACGCGGCAGATGAGGTCTATGAATCGCTTTAAGCGGCGACGTACGGAAGGAGCGCCATATAGCGCGCGTGCTTGATAGCCTGCGCAATATCGCGCTGCTTCCCTGCCGGGATGCCCGTGCGCTTCTTCGCGAGGATCTTCGCGTGCGGGCTGGTAAACAGCTTCAAATACGTGACATCCTTGTAATCGATGAATTTCTTGAGCTCGACTTCTTCGCGTTCAGATTGATATGCCATAAAAATGATTTAAAAAGGAATGTCTTCCGGATTGATCTCCTCGTCCGGGTATTTAATAGCTTCGCCCTCCTTCGGCACCGGCTGCTCTTCCTGCGCGCTCTGTCCTGCGCCGGATCCACCCTTAGCCCCGTCAGCGCCGAACTGGAACGTATCGACGATGATTTCGGTGCGGTAGTTCTTCTTGCCGCTCTCCTTATCGTCCCACGTGCGCGTCTGGAGGCGTCCCTCGATGAAGAGCGGGCGCCCTTTCTTACAGTACTGCGCGATGACCTCTGCCGTACGACCGAAAGCGACGACATTGTGGAATTCGGTGGTCTCCTGCTTCGCGCCGCTCTTGTCCTTAAAGGTGCGGTTCGTCGCGATGCCGAAGTTTGCGACCTGACTTCCGGATGGGAGCGCTTTCAGCTCCGGATCGCGGGTAAGATTGCCGTAGAGGATTACTTTGTTGAGATACATACCGTTAGAAATAGGACGCGGACGTGTCAATGACGCCGGTCATTATTTTGTTAGTGCTCGTAATAAAACTTGTCATAGTGTGATTAAGTTTGCCGCGTCCGCGATTTCTAACGGCATACATGATTTATATGACTGCGCTCTCAAGCGCCGCGTCGAGTTCAGCACCGAGGACCGCTTCCGTGTCTTCTGCGCGTTCTGGCGCCTTCTTGGCAAGCTCGCGCACTTCGAGCGAGTGGCGTGCTGCGTCCTTCGTCGTCAAAAGATCGATAAAGCGGAAGATGCGCTTGTCGGCATATGCCGATTTGAGCACCTCAGCATGATCCTCTGCGGATGCTTCGTAGACGATCCAGCAGAAGTACGCGGAATCGAAATCGCGGCGGCCGGCGACCTCCTGGCGGGAGATCGTGTAGGCAAGCTGGATCTTCTCCGGCTCGCTCTCGGCAACGACCGTACCCTTCTCGGCAATGACGCCGCGCATTACCTGATACGCCTTCTTTACCTCTTCGATAGGGAGTGATGAGTCAAGATGGAAGCCGAGCTCATAGACGCGAGCCTCCGAACCCTCGTTCTCGAGAGTTTCTTGTGCGCTTGTCTCTACTTCCTTATTTTTAGCCATAGTAGCGGCATCGTAACACGGGATTTTCGCAGTCGCAAGGTAACCATACGTTGACCATTCACGAAACCGAGTATATGATAGAATCATATTAAATTATAGTACTTATACATCCATGTCTACTCTCTCCGTCCCGCTTACCCCGAAGCTTGAGGAACAAATCAACAGCATGATTGAAAGCGGCTATGCTCCGACCAAATCCGAAGTGGTGCGTCGAGCTATTACCCGCCTCGCTGAAGAAGAGGCGGTGCAGGATGTACTGAAGGCGATGCGTGAACCTCTCCTTAGAGGAGATCTCCGCGACTTGATGAAAAAGATACGTTAAGCGGCAGGTACGCACTATGCTAAACGTGTCTTTTAAAGCCTCATTCATTCGCAAAGTGAATGCGCTCCCTGAAGCACTTAGGGAAGAAGCGATTGAGAAAATAGAGCTCCTCAAAAACACCAAGAACCATGCGCTACTGAAGGTTCATAAGCTGCACGGACAACTTGCGGGGTCTTTTAGTTTTTCCGTTAATTACAAGATAAGGATCGTCTTTGAATACGTTTCAAAAGACGAAGTCGCGCTGCTCGCGATCGGCGACCACGACATATACAGCTAGAGGGACAGAAATGACGATTGCGGCGCCTCGACTTAAGACATGCCGAACATGCGCCGCGCATTCGCGAGAAGCGCCGCACGGACGGTTTCGAGGTCTTCGCCCCTGATTTCCGCAATCTTTGCGACCACTTCCTGGACCGCGAGCGGGTCATTCCGCTGTCCGCGGCGAGATGCGGGAGCGAGATACGGAGCATCGGTTTCCGAGAGGATGCTCGTGAGCGGTACAGATTTGATAACCGCATCGTAGTCGCGAGCGAAGGTAATGACCGCCGTAAAAGAAATCGTGAAATCGAGCACGATGAACGCTTCGGCTTCTTTGAGGTCGCCGACGAAAAAGTGAATGTCGCCGCGCAGACTCGGGTAGTGCACCTTTGCTTCCTTCAGAATTTCTATCAAATCCTGGTATGCGTCCTGGGTACCTTTGCTCGGACGCGCGTGGATGATGAGCGGCTTGCCGAGCTCGCCAGCGAGCATGAGGTGTTTCTTAAAAATTTCTTTCTGCGTATCCTTTACGGCATCGGTTACTTCTGCCGGGCGATAAAAATCCAGCCCGCATTCCCCTATCGCGACGACCTTCGGATGCGCTGCGAGCGTGCGATACGCAGCCTCATCGAACGATTCCTGCCCAGCATGATTCGGGTGGAGGCCGACTGAGGCATACAGATGCTCATACTTCTCGACGAGCGCGACCGCTTTCCGTGAAGAATCTAGATCACACCCGACGACAATACCCGTCACGCCCTCCTGCCGCATGCGATCAATGACTACCGCGTCATCGCTCACGTACTGATCGAATTGGATGTGGCAGTGCACATCCATGTATCGAATGCTCATAGACGAGGGAAAAGATTCTCCGGTTTCTTATTGGCCCGTACCGCTTCGCTGATGAACGCGGCCGTACGCGGCATAGCCGGGACGAGATGCGCGGCGATGCTCGCAAGCTCCCGCACCAAATGCTCGATGTCTTTGCGAGCGGAGTCCTGCTCCGCGCCATCAGCGCTCTTTATCTTCCTATACGGCATGTGCTCGGTCATGAATACATCGGCCGCAGTGACTTTCGCAAAAACGAAATCCAACGCTTCATTAAAATGAAACGCCTCTACGCTATCTGAAAAAGCCTGCGACAATTTCGTATCGGCATCCGTGAGAGCGGCCGGCTGCGGCAGATGCGCCTCGGCGAGCGTCAGTACGCGTGCGACGAGATTGCCGAGGCCGTTCGTCAGGTGTGCCGTGTAGTGTTCATGGATCGCGCTCTGCGTGAGGTCCGAGTCTTCATTGTGACTCACGTGCCGCAAGAGAATGTAACGCACCGCATCGACGCCGTAGACCCCAGCGAGCTCGAGCGGGTCGATGACATTGCCGAGCGACTTGCTCATCTTCTTCCCTTCCGTCGTGATGAATCCATGTATGAAGATAGTTCGCGAGAGCGGAAGCCCCGCCGAGAGTAGCATCGCCTGCCACATAGCTGCCTGCTGGCGCAAATTATCCTTTCCGGCGAGCTGGGTTACCGGCCACCATTTTTTGAACTTCTCATCATCTTCCGGCCAGCCGATCGCCGATACATAGTTCACGAGCGCATCGAACCAGACATACATCACATGCTCCTCATCGCCGGGGACAGGCACGCCCCACGCGAGCTTCTCGCGCCGGCGCGAGATGCTGAAATCCTTCAGTCCGGCCGCGACGAAAGACGTAAGCTCGTGCATGCGCTCTTCAGGCACGACGAAATCCTTCTGTGCCGCGTAGTGCGCGAGCAACGCCCCCTGATACTTCGAGAATCTGAAATAATAATTTTCTTCCTCGCGCAGCTCGATATCCATATTCGGATGGAGCGGGCAGCGCCCCTCTGAGAGCTCCGAATCGGTCTTCTCGAGCTCGCAGCCGATGCAATACTTCACGGCATACGCAGCTTTGTAGATATCGCCCGCATCCGCACAGCGCGTCCAGAATGCTTGCGCGGCTGTCCTATGCGCCGGGTCGGTGGTGCGCGTGAACGAGTCGTACGAAATATCCAGCCGGTCGGCGAACGTCTTGAAACGCGCCGCATACTCGTCGACGTACGCCTGCGGATCCTTTCCTTCTTCCGCGGCTTTCTGCGCGACCTTAGCGCCATGCTCATCAGTGCCGATATTCAGAAGGACTTCCTGTCCCTGTAATCGCAACGTCCGCGCGAGGCAGTCCGCCTCGATGAATTCGAGTGCGTGGCCCAAATGCGGATCCGCATTCACATCCGGCAGCGTGGTGGTACGGTAGCGCGCACTCATACAAAATCTACGATTGCTCGTGCGCGGAACGGCGCTTCTTCTTATCGAAGTCAGAAATGAATTCGAGCGCGACCGCCGCGACCGGCACCGAGAGCATGGCCCCGAGGAAACCTGCGAGCGTGTAGCCTGCAATAAGCGCGACGATGACGAGGAGCGGCGGGACGCCGACGATCTTCTTCACGATGAGCGGATAGATGAGATTCGATTCGAATTGGTTCACGACGATGTAGAGACCGAGCACGATAGCGGCGAGCGAAACGCCGCCATCGGAATACCCGACGATGACCGCGACCGTCCCTGCTATGAGGGAGCCGAAAATAGGGATGATTTCCGCCATCGCGGTAAAGACGGAAAGGAGGAGTGCATACGGTATGCCGATGATGAGAAGGCCGAGGTACACGAGCACCGCGACGATGACCGAGAGCAGGATCTGTCCCTGCATCCAGAGCCCTATCTTCTTCTGCGAGCGCTTCCACAGATCAACGGAATAGTCTTCGTATGCGACCGGCATGACCAAGCGCAGGAAATCATCGACTCCGGTATCCTGGAGCGCGAAGTAGAACGAGAGCACGATGACCAGCAGGAGCGAGAAGATACCGCCGAAGAAGGTCACGAGAAGCTGCAGCACGCCGCCCGAGCTCGCGGCAAAGACGGACTGGAACGAGAGGAGTGTCTGCACGAACGACTGTATCCCCTGCTGCTCGCCGACAAGACTCGTCGCATCCGCGATGCTTGAGAACGAAGAAGGGGCGTTTATCGTATCGAGATAGCGCGGCATCGCGGAAAGGAAGTTCGCAGCATCGCTGATAATCGGCGGGAAGAAGAAATAGAGGAGCAAAAAGACAGAGCCGAACACGAGCACATAGACGAGAAGCGCGGCGACAAAGCGCGGCATGCGCTGTCGGATGAAAAAAGCAATCTGCGGCTCAATAGCCGAAGCGATGACGATGGCGGTCAGCACGAGGAGTGCGAGATCGCGCAGCAACCAGAATACATACGCTCCGGTAGCGATGAGCAGCGCCGCCATGATGGTGCCCGGTGTGATGGAAATGCGCATTTCCTTGTTCATATTTGGAATCCTAGCATACCCGTCCAAAGGCAGCAG
>CALRDY010000016.1 GCA_943355045.1 Candidatus Nomurabacteria bacterium
CATCGACATCCTCACCAAGTTCCGCAAAGGCATTTTCGATATTCTCGTCGGCGTGAACTTGCTTCGCGAAGGACTTGACCTGCCGGAAGTGGAACTTGTCGGCATCCTCGACGCCGACAAAGAGGGTTTTTTGCGCTCTGAGACCGCACTTATCCAGACCATCGGTCGCGCGGCGCGCAACGTTCTCGGGCGCGTCATTCTCTATGCCGATACGATGACCGGCTCGCTTGAGCGCGCTATCAGCGAGACGAATCGCCGCCGCGCGCTCCAAGTCGCTTACAACGAGAAGCATGGCATCACGCCGCAGACGATTAAAAAAGAGATCCGCGACATTGCGGCATCGATGCGCACCGAGCACCAGAAGACCATCGACGAGCTTCTTGTGCTTGATACGCTAGCGTATCAAGATGATCCCGCGGCATTTATCAAGAGGAAGAGGGAAGAAATGGCCGAGGCGGTCGAGCAGCTTGATTTCGAAACGGCAGCGCTCATCCGCGACGAACTCTACAAGCTCGAAGGAAACGGACCGAAGGCTAAAAAGCCCCGCACCCGCAAAGCGCTTTCCGGCTCATAATAATCGCTATTCAGTTACAAGGTTCGACCTTGTAAAAATAAAATGGGGACAACCGCGATTGATTCGTGGGCAGCTAGTATACTACTAGCAAATGGAAGAGGTAACTGAGCACATTAAGTCTTTCTACGAAAGGATCGGCCAATGGATTTTGATGCTTGTCGTCGCTCTTGCGGTCGGGTGGCTTTGGCTGAGTTGGCGTAATGCCTGGTTCCCGTTCGGTACTGCATCTTTTATGACGCCAGCGGTTACTACGGCGCCACAGCAAACGCAAGAAGATACCTTGAAGTCGCTTACCGCTCCCGCGACTCCGACGAGCAGTCCAGCCGCCATCCTCAAACAGCTCACGCCGCCTAAATCTTCAAAAACGATACAGACGAACCCGATCGACACGACGTCAGTGCTCGACTCGCTTACGCCCAAAAAATAACATGCCATCGATACCTCTTCCTCGCCTCCTTCTTCTGCCGCTCCTCATCGCGGTGCTTGTGCTCGGGGGAAGCGCGGTGCTGCCGCGCATGGCAGAGGCGGTCGGCTCGATGTCCGTTACTGGCTACGCCTGGTCGCAGTACCTGGGCTGGATCAGTTTCAGCGGCACCGGATACGGCGTATCCGAAGACACGACGACCGGAGCACTTTCCGGCTACGCATGGTCATCTAATTTCGGCTGGATCAGTTTTAATGCGTCTGACGGGACGCATCCGGCGGGAGCGGCCAATGTCATTACCAAGGCGGTTACCGGATGGGCGCGCGCTTGCGCAGCTTTTGCTGACAAGAACGCTTGCAGCGGAGCGCTCGATGCAAACAGCGGCGGATGGGACGGCTGGATCGCCCTTGCGGGTACCGCGTCGGACTCTTCCACGTACGGCGTTACCCAGAATGCCAACTGCACCTGGACCGGCTACGCCTGGGGTTCTGATGCTATCGGAGCGATCAGCATGAGCGGTACTGCTACCGACGGTTCTGCCTACGGCGTTACCGCCGCCGACGCTTCTGCGTGCGCCGGCGTGCCCACCGCCACGCTCGCTGCGAGTCCGGACACGGTCGACAATGGTCAATCCTCGACACTGACCTGGAGTTCTACGGGATCGACGTCTTGCACGGCGGCCGGCGGATTCTCGACGGGCGGCGCAACCTCCGGTAGCGTCTCGGTCGGGCCACTCTCCTCCACGCAGAACTACCAGATCAGCTGCACCGGCACGGGCGGTTCCGCCAATTCGAATGTCGCGACGGTAACCGTCCTCACTCCGACTGTCGCGATCAGCGCCACTCCCGATCGTGTGGTAAGCGGCGGCACGACGACGGTCTCGTGGAACGCTACCAATGTGAATTCCTGCGGCATCACGAGAAATGGTACGACCTGGCAGACACTTACGGCCGATGGTTCTCGCGTGGTTTCCGGTTCCGCTCCCGATACCATCACTTCTCAGACCACGTACATCATTACCTGTACGAACAATGCCGGCGCCTCTGCCACCGCGACCGCCACGCAGGTCGTGAATATTCAGGGGTCCTTCGGCGAATTTTAATCCTACTATTCTATGAACCACCGCCGCATACTCTCGCAGATCGCTCTCGTTACCGGGGCGCTCCTGCTCTCCGTCGGCGTGCAAACCTTCGCCGCATTCTCTGCACCCTCAACCGCGCCGCCGGGCGCCGATGCGTATGCGCCGCTTCACACCGGCTCGGACGCGCAATCAAAAGTCGGCGGTCTCCTCCTCAATACCGGCGGCGCGATCAACGGACTCATCGTGCAATTTGGGAATGTGGGCATAGGAACAACCAATCCGACGGCGAGACTAGAAGTTGCGGGAGAAATTAAAATTGGAAATACTGGTATGGGTTGCAATACTGCAGCGCAAGGTGTTATGCGCTACAACGCCACCGGCAAAAAAATGGAGTTTTGTTCTCCCGATGGTGCGGGTACCGGTGTCCCGGGATGGGCAGCGATGGGAACTGTAGCGGCGAGCGCTCATGCGCCCGATACTCAAACTTTCAATGCTTCAGGTACCTGGACAAAACCAACCGGCTTTTCTTCAACAGCTGCATCTCTTGTCCGCTGTTGGGGATCCGGAGGGGGAGGAGGGGGGGGATGGAGGAGCGGGACCAGGGGGAGGAGACTTCGGGAACACTAGTGGCGGCCCCGGCGGTAATGGAGGCGGAGGGGCTTATGAAGAGGTCACGATCCTTCTGTCATCCTTGCCTGCAAGCGTACCTATTTCCATTATCCCTGGCGCCGCCGGCATTACCGGTGGCTTTGCCGGTTCTGGCAGCAACGGAGGTACTGGCTCGACCAGCTTTGGTAGCACGCTCGTGGCCGCGGGCGGTGGTGGTGGTGGCGGCGGTGGTGGTGGCTATGATTCTTTTACTGGGCAATATTATAACGGCTCAAGTGGGATTCCTGGCGCCGGCGGCATCGCCTATACTGCGAACGGTGTTTCTGGCTATAGTTCTGGCACTGCAGGACTCGGCGGCGGACTCGGAACAAGTCCTGGTGGTGGTGGTGCAGGCGGTTCATCTGGTGCCAATGGAAGGTGTATTGTTACTATCACTGATAATGTATGAACCATCGCCGTTTCCTCTCCCAGATCGTACTCATCGTCGGAGTGCTTCTGTTCTCCGCGGGTCTTCAGACGTTTGCTGCATTCACAGCGCCCGCAACCGCGCCGCCGGGCGCCGATGCGTATGCGCCGCTCCACACCGGCTCGGACGCGCAATCGAAAGTCGGCGGACTTCTCCTCAATACCGGCGGCGCGACGAACGGTCTCATCGTGCAGTTTGGCAATGTGGGCATCGGCACGACGAACCCATCGCAAAGACTTGAAATAAACGGCAACGTGCAGATAAGCGGTACCATTCGAGGAGCGAGCTACGGATTTGGGGGAATGTATACGATTCTTGGTGATCAGGTTTCTTGTGGGTATCCAAACCCAATAACTGGCGGCTGCAGTTGTCCGAGTGGTTTTACTACTTCGCCCCCAAATTACACCGTCGCTACTTTGGTAACTTATTTTTGTTACAAGTAAAACAGTCCGTCTCATTCAGCAGAATGACCTACTGGGTCGCCACCCCCACTATAAGCGGACGGGGCATTCTGGCCGAGACCAGTCAAAGATTGAATTGAATCGTTTCCCCGTTCGTAAGAAAAGTGGTATAGTCATACCGTACCTGCCCCACCACGGGCAGGAATTGTGCTTAATGTGGAGCGCGCGGCACTATTTTTATGAAAAAGACCAAACCAGAAGGGCGCGAACACCGGCCCCGTGAGATAGTCGAAGACGACATCTCACGGGGCAAGCACGGAAGCCGTGACCATCGTCACGGTAGTGACTGGCTGTCTGTCCGTGGAGCAAGGACCCATAATTTGAAGAATATCTCAGTTGAGATGCCACGCGGCGCGATGACGGTCATCACGGGTCTTTCGGGAAGCGGAAAGTCATCGCTTGCGTTCGATACGATTTTTGCCGAGGGGCAGCGGCGTTATGTCGAATCGCTCTCCGCGTATGCGCGGCAATTCCTCAATCAGATGGCGAAGCCGGATGTCGACGAGATTACCGGTCTTTCGCCAGCCATTTCCATAGATCAGAAGAGCCGCTCAAATAATCCTCGCTCGACGGTAGCGACGGTCACTGAAATTTACGATTACCTGCGCGTGCTCTACGCGCGTGCGGGACAGCCCTACTGCATTCATCACGATGTGCCCATTGTGCGGCTCTCGAAAGAAGAGATGATCAAAATGGTGTTCATGCGGGTGGAAGCGAAACGTAAAGGCACGGGGACGAGTGTCATGGGTGTCGCTGTCGATAAGACGGCGGTTACTATTTACGCGCCGGTCGTCGTCGGCAGGAAGGGTGAGTACTACCAGCTGCTCTACGACCTTCTCGGCAAAGGATATGAAAAAGTCGTCATCGACGGGAAGCAGCAGTCGCTCCGCGAAAAGATCGTGCTCGACCGGAACAAGCAGCACAGCATCGACGTGCTCGTCGACTCTATCTTCGTTTCTGAATTCGCACGCACAACCGCAGGTGCACGTGAGCGCTTGTCGGAAGCTCTCGAGCTCGCACTTAAACAGTCGGACGGCCTCGTGAAGATCCAGCACGCCGACGGCACGCTCGAGACGCTCTCGTCGAAATTTATTTGTCCGGAGGACGGAGCCTCTTTTCCTGAAGTCGAACCACGACTCTTTTCTTTTAATTCGCCGTATGGTGCATGTCCGGCGTGCCACGGTCTCGGCACCGAATCGCTTTTTTCAGAAGAAATCTGTCCGGTATGTGCAGGGAAGCGTCTGCGCCCCGAGGCGCTTCGCGTATTTCTTACATCTGGCAACTTGGAGGCCGGGCCTCCAAGTGGAGGCCCGGCCTCCAAGTTGGGCGTCAACATTGTGGACTTTACGAACATGTCGATTAAGGAGGCGAAAGAGTTCGTCGATACTATCGAGCTGTCGGAAATGAAGAAAGATATCGCCGCGCCCATCCTCAAGGAAATAAATAGTCGTTTGACCTTCATGCTGAATGTCGGTCTCGACTACCTGACCCTCAATCGCTCCGCCGCGACGCTCTCGGGCGGGGAAGCGCAGCGCATCCGGCTCGCCTCGCAGCTCGGCAGCGGGCTCACGGGCGCTTTGTATGTGCTTGACGAGCCGACCATCGGGCTCCATCAGCGCGACAATGACCGCCTCATCAAGACCTTGCTCGTCCTGAAAGAGCTCGGGAATACGATTATCATCGTCGAACATGACGAAGATACGATTTATTCCGCTGATTATCTCGTCGACATCGGTCCGGGCGCGGGCGTGCATGGAGGTCAGGTCGTCGCGTCCGGCTGGCTCGATGATCTTCTGACCGCAAAGGAGAATGAGAACAGTTCGCTCACGCTTTCGTACTTGCGACAGGAAAAAGAAATTGCGATACCCGAGGTGCGCCGCACGAGCGAAAAGGGCTGGATCAAAGTGCGCGGCGCGACCCTGCATAATCTCGTGAATCAGAATATCGACGTGCCGCTCGGGAAGCTCGTGTGTATCACGGGCGTTTCGGGAAGCGGGAAGTCGACCTTCCTCTACGACATTCTGCATCGCAATATCGCCGGACGCTTTGCTCGGCGCGAAGCGAAGCTCGCTCATATCGCGTCTTTGACCGGCACCGAATACGTTGGTCGCGCGGTGCTCATCGATCAGTCGCCCATCGGCCGCACGCCGCGCTCAAATCCGGCGACGTACACGGGCGCCTTCACGCATATTCGCGACCTCTTCGCCGCGACGCCTGAAGCGCGCGCGCGAGGATGGAAGCCGGGACGCTTCTCGTTCAACGTCCCTGGCGGCCGCTGCGAAGCGTGCCAAGGAAACGGTTCCATCGCGGTCGAGATGCACTTTTTGCCGACGGTATATGTGACGTGCGATATCTGCATGGGCAAACGCTTCATGAAAGAGACGCTTGAGATCACGTTTCGCGGAAAGACCATCCATGAAGTGCTCCAGATGACGATTGAGGAAGCAGAGAAATTCTTCGGCGACATTCCTGCGATCAGCGATCGCCTGATGAGCTTGAACTCGACTGGGCTTGAATACCTCACGCTCGGGCAGAGCGCGACGACGCTCTCGGGCGGGGAGGCGCAACGCGTAAAAATTGCGAGCGAACTGTACCGTTCGATGACGATGAAGACGATTTACCTTCTCGATGAGCCGACGGTCGGCCTTCACTACGAGGACGTGCGCAAGCTCATCGAAATCCTGCAAGAGCTCGTGCTGCGTGGCAATACGGTCGTCGTCATCGAGCACAATCTCGATGTCATCAAGAGCTCTGACTACATCATCGACTTCGGTCCTGAGGGCGGCGCGGGTGGCGGAAAAATAGTTGCGAAGGGTACGCCTGAAGAGGTCGTCGACACAAAGGGTTCGTATACCGGAGAATATCTCGAGAAAGCTCTGCGACGCCATGCAAAAAAGCGCTCTACAAAAATATAATCTGCCGGACGTGCCGGGCGTCTACCTCTTCAAGAAGGGGCGGAAGATTCTGTACATCGGCAAAGCAACGAACTTGCGCGACCGCGTGCGTTCGTATTTCGACGATGATCTGATAGCGACCCGCGGGCCGCGCGTGGTCGATATGGTAACGATGTCCGATCGCATCAGTCACGAGACGACGCCGACCGTACTCGAAGCACTTGTGCGCGAAGCGGCGCTTATCCGTCTGCATCGTCCATCGGCAAACGTTGAGGGAAAAGATGATAAGACTTTTTTGTATGCGGTCGTTACGGAAGAAGAGATCCCGCGCGTGCTCGTCCTGCGCGGGAAAGATATCGATTTCAAGGCGAAAAATGCGAGTGACGGGCAGAAGCTGAAAGCGTTCTATGGCCCCTTTCCATCAGGAACGCAGTTGCGCGAGGGTCTGCGGCTCATACGCCGCATCTTTCCTTTTTTTGATACTGAGAAGCCGATTGGGACGAAGAGTAAGCATCAGGCGGCGAAGATAGAATTCAATACGCAGATCAAACAGTATCCGCGCGTATTTTCAGTTAAGGACTACGGTCGCACGATACGGCACGTGATGCTTTTCCTCAGCGGTCGCGGGAAAGAGCTGCGCATAGTGCTAGAGAAAGAGATGCACCAAGCCGCAAAAGAGGAGCGCTTTGAGGATGCGTCAGCTGCAAGGCGCGAACTCTTCGCACTCGACCATATCCAGGACGTGTCGCTCATCAAGGACGAGCGGCTTGATGACGCCCGCGAGAAACAGGGAAGCGCCCGCATCGAAGCGTACGACACGGCGCACCTCTCGGGTACGAATGCGATCGGCGTGATGGCGGTCATTGATGCCGGTACGTTGGTCAAATCCGCCTACCGCACCTTCCGCATCCGCGGTATGCAAAAAAACGACGACATCGCATCACTGAAAGAGATACTTTCGCGCAGGCTTCGGCACGCTGAGTGGTCACTTCCGCAGGCTATCGTCGTTGACGGTGGTACGACGCATAAAAAAGCGGCGGAAACGGTGCTCAAAGATGTGGGCATCAGCATCCCTGTGGTGGCCGTAGTAAAGGACGAGCGGCATCGTCCGCGCGAAGTCATCGGCGCCCAGCGCGCGCGTGTGAGTGAAGCGGACGCCGTACTCGCAAACAGCGAAGCGCATCGTTTTTCTCTTGCGAAGCATCGGGCGGCACGGACGCGTTCGTTACGAAAATGAAACAGGCTCTACAAGCGCCAGATGCGCGGCGCGGGATTTCTGGCGACGGAGACGTACGTGCTGGTACGGCGTAGGAGCTAGATGGGACCCGCAACAATGCAGGTGGCGTTTCTAGTGCCTGCCGCTCCTGCTACAATAGACACATATGCAAACCATCGTCGGCGTATTGCGGGGTGGACCGTCGCGCGAGCATGAGGTCTCGCTCAAGTCCGGTGCCGCTATGCTCGCCGGACTTCCGGAAGAACGCTTCGCGGTACGTGACATTTATATAGATAGGAGCGGACAGTGGCATGATCGTGGACGGGCAATCACGCCCGAACGCGTGCTACGTCAGATCGACGTGGCGCTTATCGGGCTGCACGGGGAGTACGGCGAGGATGGGGAAGTGCAGAAGCTTCTCGAGCGTTTCGGCGTCCCCTATGCGGGCGCAGATTCTTTCGGTTCCTATCTCGCGATGCACAAGCTCATGGCGAAGATGCGCGCGAAAGAAGCGGGACTGCTCACGCCGGAATCGCGCTATATCGAGAGTGCCGCAGACAGTGAAGTGGCGACGCACGAGATCATTCAGAATTTCTCACAGCCGGTCGTCGTAAAGCCGGTCGGATGGGGCTCTTCGGTCGGCGTCTCGCTCGTCGGCGGTTATGCGCCGGTGCTTTCCGCCATCGAGAAGCTTTTCGCTGAGGGAGCGCCCGCCGTCCTTGTCGAAGAATACATTCGCGGGAAAGAGGCGACGGTCGGCGTCGTCGAGGGTCTGCGCGGCGAAGCGCTCTACGCGCTCCCCTCGATCGAGATCATCCCGCCGGAAGGGGATCTCTTCTCGTACGGAGCGAAGTATTCCGGCAAAACGCGCGAAGTCTGTCCCGGCAATTTTTCCCGCGTCGCCGCCGAGGAATTGCAGCGCGCTGCGAAGCTGATGCATCGCACGCTCGGACTCCGTCACTACTCGCGCAGCGATTTTATCGTCGCGCCGAAGGGTGTCTATTATTTGGAGACGAATACGCTACCCGGACTCACGCCAGAGTCGCTTTTGCCGAAATCCCTGGCCGCCGTAGGCATCCCGTTTCCGGATTTCCTCGGGCATCTGGTCAATCTCGCCCGGTCGCGGTAGAGTCTATTGGCGGATCGTATCTTCGAAGACTCAATACGATTCCTCACTCTGGAGAAAATACTCATAAGAAGACTTATGGTATTCTTCCTTCGTTCGGGCCGTTAGCTCAGTTGGTAGAGCACCTCATTTGCAATGAGGGGGTCGCAGGTTCGAATCCTGTACGGTCCACCAAAGTTTTTGATAGACATAGGTAGTTCATGATGTTTGTAGATATGCGATACTGCGTTTATGCCGCAGAAAATGATTATTGAAAAAATAACCACATGGATTGGATCGGTAACTTCGCTCAGTATTCATACGACCGTGTTCGCGACCTCTTTTCTGTTCGCCATATTCGGTTTTATCTCATGGAACTTCATGTTGCTCGTGCTTACTACCATAGTGTCGCTTGAGGCGATTTATCTCGCCATCTTTATCCAAATGACGGTGAATCGACAGGCGCGAGAGCTTGCAGAGGTGAGTGGAGATGTGGAAGACATTCAGGAAGATATTGAAGAGATCAGCCAGGACGTCGACGAGATCCAAAAAGATGTCGATGAAATTCAAGAAGACGTCGAGGAGATCAACGATGAAACGGGAGAACAGCATGAGCAACAGCAGACAGTCGCGCTCGAACAGCTCACGCGGGACGTCCGCCGCATGCTTGCCAATCTTGAACAGCTTAAAAAGAAATAATCTGGGAATCTGATCGGATGTCTGGTATGGTTAAGGGTGCTCGCGCTCTTAGCTCAGTTGGTTAGAGCGTCCGCCTCACACGCGGAAGGTCGCAAGTTCGAATCTTGCAGAGCGCACAAGCGGAGCTCTAATGGCCGCAAAAGAGGTGTCTTGTGTCGGGCTGGCGTATGCCGGTAGTACATGCGATTCGGGTTCGTAAAGACCGGGTTCGATTCCCGGCAGCCCGACAGAGGACATCTCTCAGAATGGGCCACATAGTTAGTATGCTAACTTATACCAAGTAGGGTGTGCCGGGAATCGAATGCCGGAGCTATGTTCGGCTAGCAAGCCGAACCGCGAGGCGGGGCCGAGAAAATTCGTGAGTGGCGACGAACGAATTATTCGTGGCCGAAACCGTAATCGGGGTTCCCGGCAGCCCGACAGAGGACATCTCAAAATATTATGAACTATACATTTTGGCGGAAAATGTTCGGAGGATTGCTTATGATCCTCGGCGCGCTCGCATTCGTAACTCCCTTCACGCCCGGGTCGTGGCTCATCTTTATCGGGGCGGAGATACTTGGCATAGGGCTTCTCACGCGCGCGAATGTCCTCCTCGTATATGAAAAGACGAAGGAGGGGATACTCGGATGGATAAAGCAGAATACTGAAAAGGAGCGGGAGTAGTGAATTTCGTTTTTCCGTATGTTAAAATCGCCCGCACAGGGCTCTCGTATCGGCTGCTTGCATCGATACGAATCCCTCGCTCGGCGAGAAAACATATGACGCGGCGTCATTATTTTCTACCTCGCTCGGGCCCGTAGCTCATCTGGTAGAGCGCGTCATTCGCATTGACGAGGTAAGCGGTTCAAGTCCGCTCGGGTCCACTATGAGAACAGACATTGTCCACCCGGGGGCAGACAAGCTCCGGTACGAAATACGCGAGATCGTCGCGGTCGCGAAACGTGTCGCAGAAGCGGGCATGCCCATCGTATGGGAAAACATCGGCGACCCGGTCGCCAAGGGCGAAGTGCCGCCTGCGTGGATACGGAAGATCATCAGCGATACGCTTAAAGAAGATTTGACCTTTGGGTATTCGCCGACGAAAGGGCTCGACGAGACGCGCGCGTATATCGCGCGCGAACGGAACCTTGAGGGTGGCATTCAGATAACGCCAGACGACATCCTTTTCTTCAATGGGCTTGGCGACGCCATCTCGCATCTGTATCGGAATCTCAATCCGCACACGCGAATACTCGGCCCCGACCCAGCGTACCCGACGCATTCGTCTTCCGAAGCGGCGCACGCGGATAAACCGCATATCACGTATCATCTTGATCCGGAAAATGAGTGGCGGCCGGATCTTGCGGATATGGAGGCGAAGCTGCGCGCGCATAAAGACATCGCGGGCATCCTTATCATCAATCCGGACAATCCGACGGGCTTCGTGTATCCACAGGAGACGATCCGTGCCATCGTCGCGCTCGCGAAGAAGTATAAGCTTTTCATCGTCTCGGATGAAATCTATTCGAACCTCGCCTATGGGGGTAGCGGCATGCACAAACTCGCGTCGGTAATCGACGGCGTG
>CALRDY010000017.1 GCA_943355045.1 Candidatus Nomurabacteria bacterium
CCCCCCCCCCCCCCCCCGACTGCGTCAGTACCGGCAAGGAGCGGCTTCGATTCCTCAAGAATCTTGTCCGCGAGTTCATGCCATGCGTAGTGATAGATTTTTTCCGCCGCCAGGTAGATGCGGAATTCTTCGATGTCGGTCGTCATCTCTTTTGTCAGAGCATCAAGCGCGGTAAGGAGCTGTGCATCGGTTGCAGACAAGGGTGCTTGCAAGTCGGCACCGTGCGTATTCTCCAGGATAAAACGCGCGATGTTCCAAAGTTTGTTTGCAAAACGGCTGTAGCCTTTTATCTTTTCCTCGCTGATGCGCATGTCGGTCCCGGGCGTATTGCCGACGACGAGCGCCATCCTCGCCGCGTCCGCGCCGAACTTCGCCGCGACATCGAGCGGGTCGAGATTGTTCCCGAGCGACTTGCTCATCTTGCGTCCTTGCGCATCGCGCACGAGGCCGTGAAGATAGACGGTCTTGAAGGGGATCGTACCGAGTGCAAACTCGGTCATGAGCACCATGCGCGCGATCCAGAAAAAGAGGATGTCGTAGCCGGTTTCCAAGAGGTCGGTCGGATGGTAGTTGTTGAGGTCGTCCGTTTGTTCAGGCCAGCCGAGTGTAGAAAAAGTCCAGAGACCGGAGGAGAACCAGGTATCGAGCGTGTCCTCATCTTGCGTCCATCCGTCGCCCGTAGGCGCTTCGCCGACGACGACTTCATCGCTTGACTTGCCGTGAGCATCAGTCGAACGGTACCACACCGGAATGCGGTGGCCGTACCAGATCTGCCGGCTGATGCACCAGTCGCGCAAGTTCTCTATCCAGTGGAAATAGGTTTTCTCGAAATGTTCAGGCACTATTTTAATAGCCCCTGAGCGCACGGGCTCGAGCATGAGTTCTTTCAGGGTCTTCCCGCGACCGGGAACCTCTTTGTTTACTTCGACGAACCACTGCAGTTTCGGAAGCGGCTCGATGATGCCGCCAGTGCGTTCTGCAGTTGCGACATTCTGTTTCGTCTCTTCTTCTTTCTCGAGCAGGCCTTCGCTCGCGAGCCATTCGACGACCAGGTCGCGAGCTTCGGGCGTCTTCTTGCCTTCGAGGCGTCCAGCGACGGTCATCTTCGCGTATTCGTTTATGACGCTGACTTCGTGCGAGAGCGCGTGCCGATCAGCGATATCCCAGTCAATCTTGCTGTGCGCAGGAGTGAGGCCGACCGCGCCGGTACCGAAAGCCGGGTCGACTTCTTTGTCGGCGACTACTTTGATATGAATCGGTACATCGCAAAAGACCGCATCGTATTCTTTGCCAACGAATTCTTTGTATCGCGCATCATCTGGATGCACCGCGACGCCGACGTCGCCTACTTTGGTTTCGGGGCGCGTGGTGGCGACGGGGATGGGGAAGTCTTTGCTGTAGCGGAACGTGTAGAGCTTCGCGGCGCGCTCTTCATAGACGATCTCATCGTCGGAAATAGTGGTCTGGCCTTTCGGGTCCCAATTGACGATGCGCAGGCCGCGATAGATGAGGCCGGCGTCGTACATCTGCTTGAATACCGTACGTACTGCGTGACTCCTCGCCTCGTCGAGCGTGAACGCTTCGCGCGACCAGTCGAGCGAAGCTCCCATCGTCTTCAATTGGCTCACGATGGTGTCGTGGCTTTCGGCGGCGAAGGTGCCGATGCGTTTCAGCATCTCGTCGCGTCCGAGATCGTGGCGGCTCTTGCCCTCTTCTTTTTTTATCTGCTTCTCGATGACCGACTGCGTCGCGATCGCGGCGTGGTCGGTGCCGGGAACCCAGAGTGTGCGGAAGCCGCGCATGCGCTTGTAGCGTATGAAAATGTCCTCAACGGCGAGCATGAGCGCATGGCCCATGTGGAGCCGCCCGGTTACGTTTGGCGGCGGCAGCACGATGGAGTACGTCGGCGCGTCCGCTTTCGTCACTCCTTGCTTCACGCATTCGTCCGGATTGAACAAGCTGCTTTTCTCCCAGGCGGCATAGATACGCGACTCGGTCGCGGTCGCGTCGTATGGCTTCAGGAATTTCTCAGGCATTGCCTAAAAATATAGCAAATATGCGGCTTTGCGCTACTGGTCTCGGCCAGAATGCCACGTCCGCTTGCGGCGTGGATGGCGAGATGGACTGTTTTACCGGGCGAGCGGGAGATTTCCGTTCGCGATGATGTCTGTTACGAACTCTTTGCGGAGCGCGCGGTAGAAGCCGGCGATCGCGATCATGACAGCATTGTCGGTGGTGAGCGCACTGGAGGGGATGCAGAGCTTCACGTTCGAATATTCGCGCTGCATGTTTTCGGTAAAGACGCGGCGGATATGCGTATTTGCCGAAACGCCGCCGCCGATGACGAGCGTCTCCGCGCCGGTCTCTTCAAGTGCGCGAGCTGTTTTTTTCCAGAGCACGTCAGCGACCGCGTTTTCGAATTCATGCGCCATATGTTTTTTCTCCTCGTCGGTCAGCTCGGGACGATTCTTTAATAGATACAGCACGGCGGTCTTCAGTCCGGCGAAGGAAAAATCGCAGGTGTTGTCATGCAGCATCGGTCGCGGGAGCGTGAACTTGGAGGCCGGGCCTCCAAGTTTACCGGAGGTTCTGACAGTCTCGGCGAGGCGGGAGATTTCGGGTCCGCCCGGGTAGGGGAGACCGAGCATGCGCGCGACCTTGTCGAACGCCTCGCCGACAGCATCGTCGCGCGTCTGTCCGACAAGTTTGTATTCCAGCCAGCGTTCCATTGAAACGAGCTCAGTATGCCCACCGGAAATGAGAAGCGCGAGTACGGGCAGCCGGACGTCTTTGATAGTGAGTGTTTCGCCTTCGCTCTGCGCGAGTGCGGAAAGAGAGTGCCCCTCCATGTGATTGACCGCGACGAGCGGCTTCTGCCAGAGGAGCGCAAGCGCTTTTGCGAAATTGATGCCAACCCAGAGCGCGGGTTCGAGGCCCGGGCCTGCGGTAACGGCGATCGCGTCGATTGCGGGCGGCTCGCACTCAGAAACAAACTCGAAGAAGATTTTCGTGAGGCCGGGCTCGCGCGCCAAAATTTCTGAAATTTTGGCGCGCGTTTCCGCAGGAATCACTTGCACGTCTTCATGCAGCAGCTCGGCCTCCTCGAGCGCCGCTTCGAGTATCGGCACCAGGTTCTTCGCGTGTTCGCGTTTTGCGAGCGCGGGGAAGACACCGCCGTATTCTTTATGGATCTCGATCTGCGAGAGCAGCGTATTCCCGAGTATGGTAAAGGTGGTGCTTCGCTCGTCGCCGACGCAGTCGAGCACCGCTATCGCGGTTTCGTCGCACGATGTTTCAATTGCGAGGATTTTCATCTTCTTTCATAACCGTCCATGGAAGCGGGTCGCCCCACTTGAGCCGAAAGGCGGATGCTTGTGGGTGTCCGTTGCCACCGTATTTGCGCGCGATAGCTGAAACGTCGATGCTTGAATCGCTTCGGAGCGATACATTCATCACGTCGCCGTGGAAATTCACGATGATGCCGAGCGGCGGTTTGATGGTCGCGAGCCGATTCCCTACATCCGACGCGAACATATCGGCGGCCGTCGCGAGATAGCACTCGAAGCCTTCAAAAGAGACGAGGGTCGCTTTGTTTGAGATCTGTTCGACGAGGATTGCGAACTGTTCGGCGTACACTTTCCCGCGCTCAATCAATGCGGCGTGCTCGGCGGCGTTCTCAAGGCGTGCCGAAAGGGCGTCCCATACATCGAAGTGGAACGGTTGCGCGTAGAGGTACGCGATTGCCGCGCGTGAGTCCGGAATCTTGAATACGTATAGGTCGCCATCCTCGACATATTTCAAAAGCATCGGCACCGGAGCATCGGGATGAAAATAAGCCCACGCGATGGTTGCTCCGGAGCGCTTCTCATCAAAAATGTATTCCGGCATGCTCTCGACGACGTCTCGGTTCCCGAGATGGTGGTCGAGTACCGTCACAGATGCCGCTTCTTTGACGAGACCATCCATGATGTCTTTCGGATAACAGAAATCGACGAAGTAGAGCTTCCTTCCCGCAAGATTCTCCGGAGCCTGGCGGCCATGTTTTACCGGTATGTATTCCGCCGTATCGCCGAACTTCTTCCATGCAGCGTACGCGGCTCCGAAGCCGTCGGGGCAGCCGCCGTGGTACAGGATCGCTATCTCTCGATGGTGGTCATGCATTACCTCCAGTGTACCGCTTAGCGCACAAAACGCACGTAGATGCCTGCGGGGATGACGCGCTCTGACGAGGATTCTTGTATATACAGTTCGCCGCATTCGCCTTGGCCGCCTGCCCCGAGTTCAATCGAGGGGAAAACGCTCTCGATAGCCTGCGCGAATGAGCGCGGCGCATAGCCAGCAGCGTAGCCGTTGACGAGGAAGAATGAACCCGGTTTCTCCGCGAGCAGCTCTTTGAGTCCGTCGAGCAGGGCGGAAAAATCTTCTTCAATCTTCCAGACTTCGCCCTTCGCGCCGCGGCCAAAGGCCGGCGGGTCGAGAATGATGCCGTCATACGAGGCGCCCCGGCGCACTTCGCGCTTTACGAAAGCGAGCGCATCGTCCAGAATCCAGCGGATGGAATCCTCGCCGATGTTTGAAAGTCGCGCATTCTCGTGCGCCCAGTCGAGTGATTGCTTCGAAGCGTCGACGTGCGTGACGAACGCGCCTGTTTGCGCGGCGACCAGGGAAGCGATGCCGGTATAGCCAAAGAGATTGAGCACATTCGGCTTCTCGAGCTGCGAGACTTTTTCCGAAAGCCACTGCCAGTTCGGCGCCTGCTCGGGAAAGATACCCGTGTGCTTGAATCCGGTAAGCCGTACGAGGAAACGCGCCGCGTGCCACGACAGCTGCCATGATTCCGGCACCGACTTTTTCATGTTCCATACCCCTTTCTTTTCCTCAAACGCGAATTCGGCATGCGCCGTCTCCCACAGCTCCGGACGCATTTTTTTCCACAGCGCTTGCGTCTCCGGCCGCGCGACGACAATGCTGCCGAAGCGCTCGAGCTTCATCGAGTCGCCTGAATCAAGAAGCTCATAGTCGGTCCAGGGAGTTGAAACAAGATGCTGATCGTACTTCATAGAGAATATGTCTAGAGCGCTTCAGGGTGCTTCTTTGACCACTCGTAGAAGACGACTGCGGCGGAGACGGCCGCGTTGAGTGATTCGGTCCGCGCATGAATGGGGATCGAAAGCGTAACATCGCATGCTTCGAGCGTCTTCTCGCGGATGCCGCCGCCCTCATTGCCGACCACGAATGCTGCGGGCGCATCAAATGTGTCCGTGCCGAGCTTCGTGGCACCGCTCATCGCGAGGCCGTAGACCCAGAAACCTTTTTCTTTAAGTATTTTCAGGGTGTTGTTCACATTGCCGATCGAGACGAGCGGGATGCGGAAGGTCATGCCAGCGGAACTCTTGACGACGGAGCCAGTCACGCCCGCCTGATTGTGTTCCGGGATGAGGACACCCGCGAGACCGAAGGCTGCGGCCGAGCGGATGATCGCGCCGACATTGTGCGGATCTTGCACTTCGCCGAGGACCGCGACGGCCGGATTTTTTCCCAGGTCGAGCGTCGCCAGGAAGTCGTCGAGCGACAGGAGCAGGGAAGCAGGGTCCATCGTGAAGATGACGCCTTGGTGCGACGCATCTTTCCCGACGAGCTCTTTGCCCGAACCGGGAGCGAGGGCTGCGGTAGGTATCTTATGGGAGATGAGGAGCGCATGCAGCTCAGTGTCGTTCAGGCTCGGCGCGAGAAAGACTTTGCGGATGATGTGCGGCGTATTCCGGAGCGCTTCCATGAGCGCATGCTTGCCGTAGATGTAGATCTTCCCCGAGGGAGATGAGTGGCTGCGCTCTGGCATGCGCCGGGTTGCGTGCGGGGTGTGTCGCTTTGGTCGCATTAGAGAACACTATAGCACGAAATCAAGGTTTTTGTGCGCGATGCAGGATTCGAACCTACGACATCTACAACGTCAATGTAGCGCTCTACCAACTGAGCTAATCGCGCTTGAAAATTTAGGCATCTCTCTCACAGAAGCCATTAGCAATATACATCAGACGCCGTTGTATTTCCACTTTTCCACACTCGATAAGACACACCCCTTTGTAGTGCGGGAATGTCGGTTTTCCCACAGTTCTTTTATCGAATGACGGCTTCCTAAAGTTTGCAATCGGCAATTTTAGTTTATCCGACCAGTAGTGCTTCATCGCATCTGGGTTCTGGTCCGCACGCAGGTGCAGGTAGCATCGTATGTTTCCTGCAGGAACTCCGTAAATTTTCTGAAGGCATCGAACAAAAAATTTTGCTATGCGAGGATCGGCACTACCGAGAGCTGTTCGGTCTCGTGTTTTGGCGCCCTCTCCTAGGTAGAGAAAAGCGAGGGCAAGTTCGAGTGTCGCGGCGTCATTCGGTAGGCACTTTAAGACCTGCTCGCCCGTTTTTGCAACGTCCTCCAGGCGATTATTTTTTTGCGCCTTGTGCCACTTAACGGCAGCTACGCGAGCTTTTTCGAGCCCTTCTCCTGATCGTTTTTCTAACTCTTTTTTCTGCTTCTCACTGAGGACGATGGCGCGGAACCAGTAACTAAGCGTGGATCGCGGAATGCCGAGTCGGGCTTCTATGCTGCCAATCGAATAGCCGTCTGTACGAAGAGCGATGGCTTTCTTTTTAAGATGGGCAAAACGCGATTTCATGTATACATGATACATTCAGTAGTACAGATAATTTTGATTATCCACAAAAGCAGAAAAACCACCGCAAGGTGGTTTTTCTGCTTTTGTGACCCTCATCGGGATGAACCTCGAACTCGCGTGAGGCAGATACTAGATATCTTCATGAGCGTTGACATAGAGGAAATTATGCCAGTCGCGACAGATCAAAAACGTGCAGCGTGATTCTTCAGTAGAGAAAAGTCTATGCCGCTATCGGCGTACTTGAAATCATATCGACTGGCACGCCGTTCAGTACGTTCCCCTCAAGATTCTTTATCAAATCCTCTTGTGAAGAAGCGTCAAGAATTTCTAGTCCAACAATATTGCCGCCGCTGTCTTTATCGACAATGAGGGTATCATCCAGCTTTACCGTCTGTGCAACAGCGGCTTGACTGACCTGCATATATACGGCGTCTGCAACTTTGTCGTATTTTATGTTCATGGTTTTATATAATAAGCACTAATGATGATGTAATCATGAGAATCTCGGAACCCATCCCTGAAGTATACCACCTCGATAGTCCGATCCTGATCGATCTTCTTTTGCACCAGCACTCTACCTTGGAATGTTGTTTTTGTAAAATCAGGGCTGTTAATTGCTTTCCGAATGTGATCGACCTCAATTCCGCGCTCTTGCATACGATCTTGGAAATGAGTCGTGAATTTCAGCCGTATCATAGATAACGTAGAAAGTTATTACCTATTACAATAACACGCCGCGATGATTTCGACGGGAGGAACATCACGCAGGAGATATGACCGCTCATAACCAAGCGGTCATATCTCTATGGATCACAAACCGAGCCACTCAAGTCCCCAACGTCCTGGCGACATCATCCTCAACCGCTATATGCCAGCCGCGACAGGGGAAGAACGGGAAGCAGCACGTGAGAACCTGCGAGAATTCGCGGTGGTCGTTGTAGGTATAGCGAAACGTCTCGCGAGGGAAGAGTCTGAACAGGCCAAAGAAATTCTTGGAGAATTGAAAGCGCTGATTGAGTTCGAGTCCCCATAGGGCTCATCGTTATTCACGGAAAAATCAAACAAGAGAAACGGCTCAAGTGAGCCGTTTCTCTTGCCAAGACGGGAGAATATTCCTCCCAGTCCACTGGTGACCCCACGGGGAATCGAACCCCGATTTACGCCGTGAAAGGGCGCTGTCCTAACCGTTAGACGATAGGGCCGTAAGTACTCATGAATCCTAGCATTTTCGTGCTCAAATGCTAGAATCGCAGCACACGGAGGCGTGGCAGAGTGGTCGATCGCGCTAGTTTCGAAAACTAGTATGTGGGAAACCGCATCGGAGGTTCGAATCCTCCCGCCTCCGCAGTATTGGAAATCGATCAGCCGATCTTACTGTTTTTTGATCCAGAGGTAGATGTCTTCGAGTGCCTTCACGCCATCGCCGGTGGCGATGTTGTTCTGGTGGTACAGCTCATCGGTGCAGTCTCCAGCCGCCCAAATGCCGAGGGTGCTCGTGTGCTGATTGTGCGGGTCGGTCTTCACGCGCTTGACCGCATCGAGTTCTACGAGCCCGGCGGCAAAGTCGGTATTCGGGATGACGCCTGCTTCGACGAAGACGCCGGAGACGGCGAGCTCTTTTATTTCACCGGATTCTTTGTCTTTGTATTTCAAGCCGGTCACGAACTGCTCGCCCGTGACTTCGGTCGGCTCGGCGTGCCGAATGATATGCATGTTCGGGTGCGCGCTCGCTTTCTCGACCGTGACCGCATCGGCCTTGAACTCTTTGTGGCGGTGGATGAGCGTGACCGACTTCGCGTACGCGAGGAGCTGGAGCGCCGTCTCGAAGCCTGCATTGCCGCCGCCGATGACCGCGACGTCTATGCCGCCGAAGAGCGGACCGTCGCAGGACGCGCAGTAGGTAACGCCTTTGTTCTCAAAGAGGTGCGCGCCGGGGACGTCGAGCTTGCGGCGGCCCGCGCCGGTGGCGATGAGTACCGCTTTCGCCGTAAACTCTTTTCCGGTCTTCGTCTTCGCGAGGAATCCTTCTGGGGCTTTTGTGAGCGACACGACCCGTTCGCCGAGCGCGAGCGTTACGATGTCGCCTTTCACGGCGTCGAGATGCGCTCTGAATGATTTCGCGAGATCGGCGCCGCTGATCTTCGGCGTGCCGATCCAATTCTCGATGCCGTCGGAGACGACCGACTGTCCGCCGATCTCTTCCGTGATGAGGACGGTCTTCAAGTGCTTGCGAGCCGCGTAGACGCCCGCGGCGACGCCTGCTGGTCCGCCGCCGATGATGATGAGGTCGTGCATATAGCTCGTAGTGTACCGTTCATAGCCGAGAGAAGCAAAACAGCGCCGCGCCTTTGGCGCCGCGCTGTTTTGCTCCGCATGACTTATTTCTTGTGTCTGCGCAAAAAGGCAGGAATCGCGCCCCACGCTTCGTCGTCTTCTGGAGCTGGCGTCACGGCTTCGCGTTTCTGCGGCGTCGCTGTCACGATGGGCTCTTCTTTCGCTTCCTTGATCGGCTCGCTTTTTACAAACTCTGTCTTTTCCGGTTTCTCTATTTTCTCTAACTTCGTCTCCGGCTCTTCGCGCTTCAGGATCTCATGATAGATGCGGCCGCGCTCCTCGTCGCGTCGCTCGGTAGGTATTGAAAAAAGGGAGCGCTCGATGGCCGGGGACGATAGGTGCGCCGCGCTCTCGGGGAAGCCGGTCGCGATGACGATGATGCGGATCTGGCCCTTCTTGAGCTTGTCGTCCTTCATCATGCCGAAGATGACCTTTGCATTCTTGTCGACGGACTCGTTGATGACTTTCGCCGCCTCCTGCACCTCCATGATGCCGAGATCATCAGAGCCAGCGACGACGAAGAGGATGCCCTTTGCGCCCGAGATCGAGACGTCGAGGAGTGGGGAATTGACAGCGCGCTTCGCCGCCTCTTTTGCGCGATCATCGCCCTCAGCGACGCCGATACCCATGAGTGCCGGACCTGCGCCTTCCATGATGGCCTTGATGTCGTTGAAGTCGGTGTTGATGTCGCCGGGAGTCGTGATGATGTCGGAGACGCCCTCGACCGCCTGGCGGAGGATTTCGTCGCACATAGCGAATGCTGACTTCGCCGATGTCTGCGCCTCGACGACGGCAAGTAGCTTGTCGTTCGGGATCACGATAAATGCATCGACTTCTTTCTTGAGTTCCGAGAGGCCGCGCTCCGCGATCTCTCTGCGCTGCGCGCCTTCGAAACTGAAGGGTTTCGTCACGATGGCGACGGTAAGCGCGCCGATCTCTTTCGCAATCTTTGCAACGACCGGTGCCGCGCCGGTGCCGGTGCCGCCGCCCATGCCGCACGTGATGAATACCATGTCGGAACCCTGGAGCGCTTCTTGGATTTCCTGGCGCGTCTCTTCTCCTGCGCGCTTGCCGAGTTCTGGATTCATGCCGGCGCCGAGTCCGCGCGTGAGGTTCTTGCCGATATGGATCTTACGCTTCGCGAGCGAACGGTGGAGGTCCTGGGCGTCGGTATTGACCGCGATGAATTCGACGCCGCGCACTTTCGAATTGATCATGTGGTTCACGGCATTGTTGCCGGACCCGCCAACGCCGACCACGCGGATCCGCGCGAACGTTTCAACTTCAGGCTCAATGCGCTTGGACATACTTAGTCGCTATCATAGCAGAATCGGACTGTATGCAAATATTGACAGTCTCGAGATACGACTCGTCGTTTAGGGCTATAACATTGCATTGCAATGTTCGCCCGAACATTTTGCAAGCCCGCAAAATGTTTTAGGGCAAGAATTGCTGAAAAAACTTTTCAAACGAGGCGCGGAAATTTTTCTTCGGCGCATTTGTGTCGCCCGTGAGCCCCCAGAGCGCGAGGCCGTACGCAACCGCCCAGGTCGCGTCGCGGATCTTCGTGTCGGACGAGAGGCGGAACTCCGCGAGGCGCGCCGGAAGCTTGAGCGATCCTTTTGCGATGTCGCTGATGGAGCCGGCTCCCGCGCCGCCGCCAGAGATGATGATGCCCGCCGGCAACGGGCCGCGACGACCGAGCGACTTGAGATGCTTGTCGATGAGCGCGAACATCATGCTGAGGCGGCTGGCGACGAGGTCGTCGACTTTCTTGCGCGAATACATTTGTCCCGAAAGTCGGCCGAGCTTCACGCGCTCTGCTTCTTCGAGCGAGATGCGGAATCCGAGCGCGATGTCGTCGGTAATATGGCTCGAGCCGATCGGGAACACCTTTACGGAAACAGGGATACCTTCATCGTAGACAACGATCGAGACCGTCTCGGCACCGATGTTCGCGAGGACGCAGCCTTTCATCTTCT
>CALRDY010000018.1 GCA_943355045.1 Candidatus Nomurabacteria bacterium
ATCTTGAATCGCGTGCGGCAATTCCAGTATGTCGAGCATCTCAGTCGCATCGGCAAATGCGTCATAGAGCTGGCGCATATTGCGCCCAATGCTCCAGATGCGGTCCATGAGCCCAATAATGTAGACCTGAATGAGCACGAAATCACCGACTGTCATCAGACCACGCTGCCACAAGAGCACCGCACCGGAAAGAATCGTCAGCTCGATTCCGAATGCGAGGAGTCCTTGTACGCCGTAGACCCACGTATCGGCATCCCACACTTTTCGCGTCGCGGCGTACCACCGCATGATTGTTTCCTTGAAACGCGAGCTTTCATATCCGGCAGCGGCAAAAGCGACTATCGCCGGATGATTGGACATCACGTCGGAGAGGAATCCCGTCACTCTGCTGTCCTCCGCTGTGCGATCGGCTCGAAGTGCCTGAAGCGAATGCATCATTCTGAATTGCATATAGACGAATACGACGGTCCACGCCAGAAGTCCTACGCCGAGCAGCATACTCTTCAACGAAAGCACGCCGATCGCGCCAGCGACAAATAAGAATGACGAAAAGAAGTTGAAGAGAAGGTTGTCGAACACCTGCTCGAAGGAGCGCGCGTAACGCGCCACGCGGCGCGTGAGCGTACCGGTAAAGTTCGATATGAAGAATTCATGCGCATGTCCGAGCAGATACGCGAAAGCGGTCTGATACAGATCGGTCATCACGTTCGCCTCAAGCCGACTGACTGCTACCATGCGCACCCGTTGTCCGATCCATCCTACGAAAAGGACCCCTCCAAATGTCGCGAGGATGAGAAAGAGCGCCTGCACTATTTCAGGGGAAGGCGTCTCTCTCGAAAGCACATCGATGAACTGTCGAAGAAAGAGCGGAGAAATGACCCCGACTGCTTCAATAGTCAGTACCGCACCGAGACTCGCGGCGAAGAGTCCCGGATACACAAAAGCAGCCTTACTATAGGCGCGGAGCACGGCCCACACGCGGGCCGGTTGTTTCTTCTCGAAAGGCATAAGAGTTTATCCTAGCACTTCTTTGCCTACGGAGCAGGTAACATTCCTATTACTTGATGTACGCAACGAAGCCGCTCATCATGGCAGTATTCCCCCACAGCACAAGGCTTTCATTTCATAGTATCTGTTCTAGAATAGGGGCATGAAAAACTATACGGTCGAACAATCCGCATTCGCTCATTTCTTTACTGCAAACACTGCAAGCGCTCCGCTCTGGCTCATCGTCCGTCTGTATCTCGGGTACGCATGGCTCATGGCCGGGTGGGATAAGGTAATGAATCCGGTGTGGTTCGGCACCAGCGCGGGCGCTGCCCTCCAAGGCTTCATCAATGGAGCAATCGGGAAGACTGTCTGCGCCACTACCGTCTCGGCATGTCATCCGGACGTGCAGATGTGGTACGCCTCATTCCTCCAAAGTGCGGTGCTTCCCCACGTTACTGCTTGGTCAAATGCCGTCGCGGTCGGCGAAGTGCTCGTCGGGCTCGGGCTCATTGTCGGGCTCTTTACCGGCATCGCCGCATTCTTCGGCTTCTTCATGAACCTCAACTTCCTGCTTGCGGGCACCGTGAGCGTCAACCCTATCCTGCTTGTGCTCGCACTCCCGCTCATGCTCGCCCACCGCGTCGCCGGTTACTGGGGGCTCGACCGCTACGCCCGACCATTTCTCCGACGGAAGTTCTCGCCGCGTGGGAAATTTTAAAAATCGTACCGGATTGGATTCTGCTGAAACAGTGTAGAATACGAAGCACTCCTTATATATGAACATCCATTACTTTTCGGGCGAGCCATGGGAAGAGACGCAGGTGCGTGAAAAACTTGCCGGGCACGACATTACCTTTCATGAGGGGCCGCTCTCCGCATTCCCTGACCTCACTGACCAGAACGCAGAAGTCCTATGCGTATTCATAGAATCGCGCATTACTGAAGCAGAGCTCAACCGTTTTCCTGCACTGAAACTCATTGCGACCCGCTCGACCGGTTTCGACCATATTGATCTTGCGGCGGCAACGGCAAGAGGCGTTGCCGTTGCGAACGTGCCTTTCTACGGCGAGAACACCGTCGCCGAATTCGCCTTCGCGCTCCTGCTCGCGCTCTCGCGCCGCATCATCGACGCGGCCGAGCGCGTGCGCGAAAACGGCGTCTTCTCGCCGACTGGCCTCCGCGGCTTCGACCTCTCCGGAAAGACTCTCGGCGTCATCGGCACCGGACACATCGGCGCGCACGTCATCCGCATGGCGCAAGGATTCGGCATGAAAGTCGTCGGCTTTGATGCTTTTCCGAATGCAGACCTTTCGCACGCGCTCGACTTCCCCTACCTACCTTTGCCCGAACTGCTTGCGACGGCCGACGTCCTTACGCTCCACGTTCCGTACAATGAGCACACGCACCATCTCATCAATCAGGAGAATATCACCGGTATCAAGAAAGGCGCCTATCTCATCAATACCGCACGAGGTGCGGTCGTCGAGACCCAAGCGCTCGTTAGCGCGCTCCAGAGCGGCATCCTCGCCGGCGCCGGACTTGATGTCCTCGAAGAGGAAGGATTTCTCGCCGACGAAGCGGCGCTCTTGACCTCGCCGCATCCGCACGAAGAAGAGCTCAAGACCGTCCTTGCGGATCACTATCTCATCAATCATCCACGCGTCATCGTAACGCCGCACCTCGCCTTCAATACGACCGAGGCAGTCGAACGCATCCTCACGACGACGATCGAAAATATCCGAAGCTTTGCCGCCGGTACGCCGACCAATACCGTCTCTTAAGAGCGCGTGCGCTTCTCTTCACGGAATCGCACTTCGTCCTCGTCCATGCCGAAATAGTGGGCGTACTCATGCCAGGTTGTCTCGGCGATAACTTTCCGAATGTCTTCCCCATCTTCGCGAGCCGCTTCTTCTATCGACAGCCTGAAAAGCGTAATGGTGTCCGGCAGCGTCTCTCCGATGCCATAGGAATCTCCGCGAGCCGTCGCCGGTATGCCCTGATACAAGCCGAGCAGCGTCTCGTCTTCTGCGAGACTCTCCTGCCGCCGCACCTCCTCCGACGGTTCATCTTCGATGAGGAGCGCGACATTCCGTATCCTCTCGCGGAACTTTTCCGGTATCAGAAGGAATCCTTCCTCAACCAGTTTCTCGAATGTGTCGCGGCTCATAGATGAAATCAGACCTGCACTAAAGAAACTTGCTGTATACCGATACTTCTCCTACGGTAGAAAAATTTGCGGATCTCCTCCACCCAAACGATGGACGTCGCTACCGCTATAATCATCAGCCATTCGGAAAGATCAAGCGGCACCGTATGCAGGAATCGCTGGAAGAATGGCGTGTACACGGCGAGCATCTGGAGAGATATGACTACTGCCGTAGCACCAAGTAAGTATTTGTTAGAGAAGAAATTCATCTGGAAGAACGATTTACTCTCGGAACGGCAATTCCATGCATTGAACCATTGGAAGACAGCGAGAGTGGTGAGCGAGATCGTCCATGCTTTCCCGATATCGGTTTCAAAATATTTCTGGAATAAGAAAAGGGCGCCGAACATCATTGGAAGCGCCATAAGAATCATGCGTCGCGCCATGAGACCGTCAACGAGATATTTTTTCGGCCGTTCAAAGGTGCCTGAGAGTAGCCCGCTTTCTTTCGGCTCCATCGCGAGCGCCACGTCGAGGAACCCGTCCGTGACGAAGTTGAGCCATATGATTTGCGCGGCAAGGAGCGGGAGCGGGTACCCGAGCACTAGCGCTCCCGTAATCGTCAGCACTTCGCCGAGACTGGTTGAGAACAGATACAAAATAACTTTCTTGATGGTTTTGTAGATATTCCTGCCTTCTTCCACTGCAGAGATGATACTGCCGAAGTTGTCATCCAGAAGCACGATATCCGCCGCCTCTTTTGCAACTTCAGTTCCTATCTTGCCCATCGCGACACCAAGATCAGCGGCAACCAGAGACGGGGCGTCATTGACGCCATCGCCGGTCATCGCGACGATTTCCCCGCGCTTTTTGTAGGCATTGATAATCCGTAACTTATGCTCCGGAGTAACGCGCGCAAAGACGGAAACGTTTGCGACCCGCACCTTGAGCTCATCGTCCGACATCTTGTCTATCATTGCGCCAGTTAATAGTTCGTCTCCTTCATGCCAAATCCCTGCCTCTTTGGCGATGGAACGAGCAGTGAGCGTATGGTCGCCAGTAATCATCACTACCTTGATGCCAGCAGAGGATGCACGCGCCATCGCTTCGGCGACTTCTGGACGCAAAATATCTTGCATACCGAAGAAGCCGACAAACGTCAGATCGTGAATTGTTTCAGGTGCGAGGGCTTCCGAGAATTTCTCCTGCATTGCTATCGCCACTACCCGCAACCCTCGACTAGACATCGAAGCGAGCAAATCTTCGATTTCTTTCCGATCTGCGTTTTGCATCGGATGATTGTGTCCGTCGCGCCGAACATTGGTACACACTGCAAGAACCGTCTCGGGAGCGCCGCTCACGATTAGAAAATTACCTCCTTCTACACCAGAAAGTGCGGCATGATACTTGAGCCGATAGTCGAAGGGTATCTCGGCGACAAGAGGAGATTCGCGCAGCATGTCGTCCTTCTTGAAGCCGACTTTTTCTCCAAACACTCGTATCGCCGCCTCGGTCGGATCGCCCGTCACGCGCCAACGCTTCTCGGTCTCGGAGAAGAATACTCGTGCGCTCGCACCAAGTGCTGCCATTTTGCCCACAAGAAGCAGTTCTGGATGATTGGCAGCATCTACGACTGAACCGCCAAATGTGACGGCGCCCTCCGGCTCGTAGCCGATACCGCCGATCGAAAACGTCTTTCCGTCAGTCCAGACCTCGCGAACGACAAGCTCGTTTTTCGTTATGGTGCCAGTCTTGTCGACAGCGATGATGCGCGCCTGTCCAAGCGCCTCGACCGCCTGCAGCTTCTTCACGAGTGCATTACGCTTCGACATCCGCCACACGCCAGTCGCGAGCACAAGCGTGATGACGATAGGTAGCCCTTCAGGGATGACCGACACGGCAAGCGAAATGACCATCGCAAAGATGGTAATGATTTTTTCGCCCCTGATCAGTCCGAGTATGAAAAGGACTGCACTGATTACTCCGACTACCGCGATGATAGCTCTAGAAAGGTAGCGGATATTTGCCCTCAGCGGTATCTCCGTATCGATAGTGGAGAGTTCTTTAGCAATCGTGCCGATGACCGTATTCACTCCGGTCGTCACAACTACTGCCTGACCGTTGCCGATAACGACATTGGTCCCCTTGAACACCATATTCTTCTGCTCTGCGACAGGAAGGTCCTTGTGGGATACGGCCTCGACTGTTTTGCCGACCGGCTCAGATTCTCCCGTGAGCGATGCTTCATCAAGCTTCAAACCGTTCGCGGCAATAACGCGGGCGTCAGAAGGAATCTTCTCCCCTTCCCGCAGTATGAGAATGTCGCCACGCACTACTTCATAATCTGGAATGGATATCTCCGTCCCGTCACGCACGACGGTCGCTGTCGTTTCTACATATCGCTTGAGCGCACGAAGCGTATTCTGCGCTTTGCCTTCTTGCAGGGTACCGACGATTGCATTGAACAAGAGCACTGCGAGAATAATCGACCCGTCGGCGATTTCTCCCAAGAGAAATACTGCCCCGCTCGCAGCAAGCAGGATGTAGATGAGCGGGCTCTTGAATTGCCGCAGGAAAATAATCGGGAAACCATCGGGCTTCGTCTCGGGAAGAGTGTTCGGCCCGTCTTCCTCCAGCCGCCGAGCGGCTTCGTCGGCACTAAGTCCGTGCTCATTTGTTTGAAGAGTATTAAAAACAGTCTCCAGCTTCTCCGCGTACCAAGAAAGCGCCATGATGCCTAAGAATACCATTGATAACTTTATCTTCGCGGTTCGATTCCTGCGGCACTCGCATGAATAGCGAAAAATCGAATGGTTCTTACCATGCGATTTTTCGTACTTGTTGCGGGGGCCGGAATCGAACCGGCGTCTGGAGGTTATGAGCCTCCCGAGGTACCTCTCCTCTACCCCGCGTTTTGATTCTACTATACCGCCTTCAGTCCCGCCAGAAGCGGTATTTTTACTTTCATTGCACGTGAATGACGAAACTCCGAAAGAAAACCTAGATGACCTTGAACTCGCGGAAGACGGATGCGAAACGGGAAATCGTGCGGCGCGCGAGCTCGGCGGAGAGATTGAATGCGGAGCCCTCGTGTGCGATCTGATTGCGCACCTTGTGCGCCTCCCATGCGTCTTGGAGCGTACTGAAGCGCGTGGGGTCGACCGACTTCAGCTTCTCGCCAATGCCAACACCCGTGTATCCCTGCTGAGAAAGCACATCGTCGAGCATGATGTCCGCCTCGATGATCGCTTCGCGCCACTCGCTCGCGCTCGTTCCGCCCGCGAGCATCTCGATATGTCTCCAGCGTGCGTGCACTTCGCCGGTCGCTTCCGGCGTGAGAAGGAGCGTGCTGTAGAACTTCTCTTCGCGCTCGCGCAAATCAAAGAGACGCACGGTCACGTAGATGATGATGAAGAGTCCGACGACAGCGAGCGCGTAGCCGATGACGATGATCCAGAGCCAGAGGTGTGCGAGCCATGCAGAAAATCCGGCGACGCTGACCGGGCCGTAACACGCGCCATGGAAACATTCGTACAGAAGACGAAACCAATATTCGACATTTGCCTGATCTCCGAGCATATGCCCCTAGTATAACCTGACGAAGGTATTTTTTTGAAAAAACTACTGCGCTTCCTGCACTGCGCTTCCTGCAGCGAAGAGCACCTGCTCCGCCTGATGCGGTGCAGTGAAATGAATGCCGACAGGGAGCGCTGTTCCGTCGCGATTCACGGTACCCATCGGGATGGAAATCGCAGGCATACCCGTCAGGTTCGCGGTTACGGTAAAGATATCCTCGAGATACATGGAGAGCGGGTCGCTCTTCTCGCCAAACTTGAACGCTGGGGAGAGCGTCGTCGGAAATGCGATGACGTCGCATGATTCGAATGCTTTATCATATTCGCGGCGCAACACCACACGCGCCGCATCCGCCTTGCGGTAATAGGCGTCGATATAGCCGGAAGAGAGTACGAACGTGCCGAGCAGGACGCGACGGCGCGTCTCTTCCCCGAAGCCTTCGGTGCGCGAGTCGATGTAATCATCGAGCAGCGTCTCGCCGCGTGCCGTGTGGCCGTAGCGGATGCCATCGAGGCGCGCGAGATTCGTCGAGACCTCGGCAGGCATGATGATGTAATACGCCGCGAGCGCGTGAGCGCTCGTCGGCAGCTCGATATCTATGAGCGTATGACCAGCCTCAGTAAGCTTGGCGAGCGTCGCCTCAAAAGCGGCGAGTACGTCCGCACTCACGCCCTCCATGAGCAAGTGCCGCGGCACACCGATGCGAAGAGACTGCGGAAGTTCGCGCGCTTCGTAGAGGCCGTCCGGAATGGTGGTGGCATCGAGAACATCTTTCCCACGAATCGCTTCGTAGAGGATGCGTGCATCTTCGACCGACTTAGCGAGCGGGCCGATCTGATCGAGCGAAGAACCCATAGCGATGAGTCCTGAACGGGAGACGGCGCCATAGGTCGGCTTCAGGCCGACGATGCCGGTAAGGGCGGCTGGCTGGCGGATGGAGCCGCCGGTATCTGAGCCGAGAGCCGCGAACGCGAGATGCGCGGCGACCGCGGCGGCGGAGCCGCCGGAAGAGCCGCCCGGCACGCGCGACGTATCAATCGGATTCAGCGTCTTGCCGTAGGCGGAGTGCTCGGTCGACGAACCCATAGCGAATTCATCCATGTTGGTGCGCCCGAGGAAGAGCGCGCCTTGCGCTTTCAGTTTTGAAATGACCGTCGCGTCGTACGTCGCGCGATAGTTCTCGAGCATCTTCGATGCGGCGCTCGCGATCTTTCCTTCTATTAAAATATTGTCTTTGATTGCGAGCGGAATGCCGCAGAGAAGCGGCGCATTCTCGCCCTCTGAATCGATACGCTTCTGCGCGGCAGCAATCGCCGCATCGTCAGCAGCAAAAACTTCCAGATACGCATTGAGTTCCGGATTCTTTTCCTCGATCGCTTTACTGCAGGCGTCCCAGAGTTCGCGGACGGTGCATTCCCGCGCGCGAAGCGCGCGGGCTGCCTCTTCAATCGTCAGTTCATTCAGTTTAGCCATGTTGGATAATCTGCTTTACCGAGAGCGCATCGCCCTCGCGCGCAGAAAACTGCTCGGCAAGTTTCTCCGTATGCGCGCCAGGAGCGTGCGGTTCGCCATCCGGACGCATGATGTTCCGCAATTCTCTTCCCTCCCGCAGGGCTTCGCCCTGCGGGATTTCGACGGCGGACACCGTCTCCACGTACGCAAGTATCGCGTCAAACTCTTTCGTGAATTTTTCGAGCTCGGCGTCCGCCACCCTGATGCGCGCGAGCGCCGCCAGCTTTTTGACCTCTTCAGTCGTTGCCATATTTTGCACTCTATCACGCCTCTAGCTTCTTAAGAAAGTCGGATTCGCTTATGATAGACACGCCGAGGGTCTGCGCTTTTTCATATTTAGAGCCGGGATGCTCGCCCGCGACGATAAAGGAGATTTTTGAGGAGACTGCTGCGGCGACTTTGCCGCCCGCGCGGCGCACGCGCGCCTCGGCCTCCTCGCGTGAAAGAGTCGGGAGCGTGCCGGTGATGACCACTGTCTGCCCCGTGAGCGCGCCGCGAGAGGGCGCGACGACTTTCTGTATTTTTAAATGCTTTTCGAGCCGCATGAGGAGTGCGCGATTGCTCGAGTCCTTAAACCACTCCGCCACGGCGCGCCCGATGATGGGACCGATGCCGCTTATGCTTGAGAGAGCGTCTTCGCTCGCGGCGCGGAGCGCCGCGAGCGTGTGAAAATGCGTCGCGAGGAGAAATGCTGTCTCGTCGCCCACATGCGAAATGCCGAGCCCGATGAGCAATCGGTCAAGCGGGACTTCTTTCGCCACGCCAATTGCCGTGATAAGTTTCGCCGCTTTCGTCTCTTCGAATCCTTCGAGCGCGAGCAGCTCATCTTTCGTCAGATCGAAGATGTCGTCGAAATCGGAAATGAGGTCGTGCTCCATGAGCGTGCGCACCGTTTCGCGCCCCATGCCAGCGATGTCGAGTGCGCTCTTCCCGGCAAAATACGCGAGCTTACGCGACTGCTGCTCGAACGATCCCGCGACCTTGCAGCGATGCGCCGCTTCGCCCGGCACGCGCTCGATCTCGCCTGCGCCACCGCACAAGGCCGAATGCGTCGGAAATTTCCACGATTTCGCTCCTTTCGGGCGCATTTCGCTAACGACAGAAACGACCTCGGGGATAATGTCGCCCGCTTTCTGCAGGATGACCGTGTCGCCGATACGTATGTCTTTCTCGGCGATGAAATCCTCGTTGTGGAGCGTCGCGCGCGCGACGACCGTGCCCGCGACCGCGACGCTCCGCAGGTGCGCGACCGGCGTCAATTTCCCGGTGCGTCCGACCTGGAGCGAAATATCCTCGACCACCGTCTCCACCTGTTCGGGCGGAAATTTATACGCGATGGCGAAACGCGGCGCCTTGCCGGTGTAGCCAAGCGTCTGCTGCGCAGACTGCGACTCGACCTTCAGCACGATGCCGTCGATCTGATAGTCTACTTTTTCACGATCCCTTCCCTGCCACTTCTTCCAGTACGTAAAAACGTCTTTAAGCGAATCGGCGTGCGCGTGTTCTGAGTTAACCGGCAGCCCGAGCGCCGCAAGATACGCAAGCTCTTCACTCTGCGTCTGCGGAAATGATTCGGACGTCGCCGCAACGTCATACAGGAAAACTCCGAGCGGGCGCGCGGCGGCGATTGCGGGATCGAGCTGGCGGATGGAGCCAGCGGCGGCATTCCGAGGATTTGCGAACAACGGCTCACCCTGTTTCTCTCGCAGCTCGTTCAACTTCACGAAACCGGAGCGCGTGAGATACACTTCGCCTTCGGCGACAAGATCGATGGGGCGTTTCAAATGCACAGGGACCGACGCGATGGTGCGGATATTATGCGTAACATCTTCGCCGACAACACCATCGCCGCGCGTCGCGGCGGTCGTGAGTTCGCCTTTCTCATAGGCCAGGACGATCTTCAGCCCGTCTATCTTGAGTTCGAGATCATACGTCGGTGCTACGCCGCTCACTTTACGCACGCGCTCATCGAATGCGCGGATGTCTTCTTCGGTAAACGCATCATTGAATGACCACTGCGGGACGGTATGCCGTACCTTCTTCAGAAACGGCATAGGCGCGCCCGCGACAATCTGCGTCGGCGAGTCGGGCGTGACGAGCTCGGGATACTTCCCTTCAAGCTCCGCGAGCTCATATTTGAGCGAGTCGAGCGCATCGGCGGATATCGGCGAGACGTCTTTCTCGTGCTGGAGCGTGCGGTATTTCGTTATCGCATCGCGCAAGCGCTCCGCCCGCTCGCTCGCCTCTTTCGGAACTTTCATGCTCCTAGTGTAACCGATTCGGCAAAATCGCCTACTGAGCGATTTTCATCATCAATAACGAGCATCGAGGCCGCGCGACACGAAACGCGCCCCATTCGGCGCCGCCACCGTCGCGCACGAGACATTGTAGCCCTGCGAAAAGAGGTAGGTTGTGCTCAGGGCGGACGCCGGTTTGTAGACGGTCACATCGGCGCAGCGCGTGCCCGAATCGAGAGAGAGACGCGTCGCGATGACCCACTCTGAAGCCGTA
>CALRDY010000019.1 GCA_943355045.1 Candidatus Nomurabacteria bacterium
GAAACGACTCTCCGTTCGTGCCGCTGAACGCATCGCGCGCTCCATCGCGCAGGAGCGGGTGCGTCCCCATCATCGGAAGTCGCTTGAGATGGTCGAGCTCGAGAAGTCTCTGACCGAGACGCTCGGCACGCGTGTCATCATCGAGACCAATGCCGAGGGCGGCCGTCTCTTGATCGACTTCTTTTCTCCCGAAGACCTTTCCGTGCTCGCCGCATCGCTTGCGGTGCGTTCGGCGCAAGGAGAGCGGAGCGATTCTCCCGAATTTCTCGCTGAACAGCCGTCGTTCCCGATATTTCCAAACACTACACAGCTCGAGTACGATCCTGTCGCGGCCGCTGCGCCGGAAGAGCCTTCCGAAGACGATTTGTATTCGGTTAGTGGTTTTTCAGTGTAGAAAAGACTTCGTAATAAAAAACCGGACCTGAGTCCGGTTTTTTATTTTTTGCTTTGATGGCTTGAACGACGACGCTTCGGTGTTGGTTTCTCTGGTTCGGTCAGGCCGAGCGTAGCCCGGATATGCCTTCGGGCGAGCGAAGTGCGTACGATATCGAGCCATTTCGTCGAGGGGTGCGCGGAATCGCGGCGCAGTATCTCGACGACCTCGCCATTACCGAGCACGGTATCGAAAGAGACGAGCTTGCCGTTCACTTTCGCACCCTGCAAGTGGTCGCCGAGGTCGCTGTGTATCGCGTATGCGAAATCGATCGGTGTCGATGCCGCCGGCAGGTCGATGACGTCCCCTTTCGGCGTGAAGACGAATACGCGATGCGAAAAGAAATCCTCGCGGAGCCCTTCGACGAACTCTTTGGAGCCGGCGACGTCCGTATGCGCCTCGGCGAGCTCGGCGAGCCAAGGCGGCACTTTCGTAACGCCTTTCGTCTCGCCTTCTTTCGTCGCGACTTTCATGAGCGACGGGATGAGCCAGCGGACCCAAGAAAAAGAGAGTGATGAGAACCGGCTTTTCTGCGTTTCTTTTCCCAGCTTCTCGACGCCTTTCCCCAATTGCTTGTACGACATGTGCGACGCGATACCGAACTGTGCGGCGCGATGCATGTCTTCGGTGCGGATCTGGATCTCGACGATACCTGCCTCGGGCGTCACGACGGTCGTGTGGAGCGACTGGTAACCGTTTGGCTTCGGGAAAGCGATGTAGTCCTTAAATTCGCCCGGCAGCGGCTTGTAGAGCGCGTGCACGGCGCCGAGCGTCACGTAGCAGTCCTCGACGGTCGACACTATGATGCGCAGTGCGGCGATGTCGTGGATGAGAGTGATGTCGTCGCGTTTCCGCTTCAGTTTTTGGTGCAAGCTCCAGAGCCCTTTCATGCGGATGTCGGTGCGGAACATCGTCAATCCTTTTTTCGTGAGTTCGCTGCCGATCTCTTTCTGCACTTTCGTGAGACCTTCTTCCGTTTCCTGTGTCTTCAGTTTGCGCACTTCGGCAGCGTGCGAAGCGGCATCAGGATCGACGAAAGGGAAGGCGAGGTCTTCGAGCGCACTCTTGAGCTTTCCCATGCCGAGCCGGTCGGCGATTGGCGCGTAGATCTCGAGCGTCTCAAGCGCGATGCGCTGGCGTTTGTGTTCCGGCACATGCTCAAGGGTCTGCATGTTGTGAAAACGATCGGCGAGCTTCACGATGAGTACGCGGATGTCGCTTGCGGTCGCGACCAAGAGGCGGCGCAAAGATTCCGCGTGGCGCTCCGCGCCACGGTACTTATGTGTGCCGAGCTTCGTCACTCCGTCGACGATGAAGAGCAGCTCCTTCCCGAACTCTTTCTCGACTTCGTCGCGCGAGATGCAGCCGTCCTCGATCGCATCGTGGAGGAGGCCGGCGGCGATAGTGGTCGCATCCATGCCGTACTCGGCGAGAATCTTCGCGGTCGCCGCCGGATGGATGAAATACGGCTCCCCCGAATAGCGAGTCTGCGTCGCGTGCGCCTTCTTGGAAAATTCGTATGCCTTCTCGACGAAAGCAATGTCCTCGGGCGAGGCATCCGTCATTTCGCCGATAATTTCCTTAACGGGCGTCATAGAGCTACTATACGCGATTTTTCCGCTTCTGCAGGCTATTTCAAATACTCAGCGGCTTCGGCGGGAGTGAGATCGTCCGGCTTTGTGGCTTCGGGGAGGTAGATGCGACGGAGACCTTTCTTGAGGAAGAGTCCCTGTTTTGATTTGTAGAGCACGAGATTTTTCCCAGTGCGCGGATGCTTGCCGATCTCTTTCACGATAGTGACGCCTTTCGGCGGGAGCTTCGGCGCGGCGAGGAGCGCGAGAGCGGCGTCGAGTGTGATGGTATAGGGGTCGCCCACGGCGGCTTTCAGCGAGCGGAATTCTCCGTCGCTGCCGACGTACGGCCCGAAGCGTCCGGTCGAGGCGAAGACCGATTTTCCGGTCGACGGATGATTTCCCAAGTCGCGCGGGAGCGAGAGGTATTTGAGCGCATCTGCGAGTGTTACTGTAGCAAGATCGGTCCCTGCTGGGATGCTTGCGCGTCGCGCTGCGGTTTTCGGGCGGCCTTTGCCGCGCTTGCCCTTCGGGGTCTTGGCGGATGATTTCTTTTTTCCTGCCTGCCGGTCAGGCAGGCCTTTTGTCGGGACTTCTGGTTCTTTTACTTCTTCGGCAATCGGTTCCTCAGGAAGCGCCATCTCGACATACGGCCCGAAACGTCCGGTCTTTATATAAATCGGTGCGCCCGTTTTCGGATCGTGCCCGATCGGCGTGTCGTTCTTGAGCTCGGTGCCTTCTTCGGTGCGTGCGCCGAGGCAGTCAGGGTATTTCTTGCAACTCATGAAGATGCCGCCGCGGCCGAGCTTGAATTCCATCGGACTCGCGCAGAGTGGGCAGGGGAAATCCAGGGAGGCATCGCCGAGCGAGGTTGCTTTCGGAAGTTTGTCTCCTGCGCGAACTTCTTTCTCAAAAGGACCATAGAATTCGGTCAGCGTTTCAGTGTAGCCGCGTTCGCCGCGCGCGATCTCGTCGAGCTCGTCTTCCATCTCTGCGGTAAAGGTGTCGCTCACGTATTGCGGGAAATGCTCTTCGAGCCAGCCCGAGACGACCATGCCGGTCGCCGTCGGCTTCAGCGCGCGCCCGAGCTTCTCGACGTAGCCGCGGTCCTGAATGGTCTTCATGATAGACGCGTACGTCGACGGGCGGCCGATGCCGCGCTTCTCGAGCTCTTTGATGAGGCCCGCTTCGGTGTAGCGATTTGGCGGTTCGGTCTGCTTCTCTTCGCTCGCGAGCGAGAGGAGTGTGAGAGCATCGCCCTGTGCGAGCTTCGGCAGCTCGACGTCTTCGCCGCGCGCCGCGGTATCGAGTGCGAGCCAGCCGGGGAAGAGCATGCGCGAGCCGTTTGCCGTAAAGAGCGGGATCTGCGCATCCGCTTTCGCGGCGACGTTCGTGCGCATGATTTTCGCAGCGGACATCTGCGACGCGAGTGCACGCGTGCGGATGAGCTCATACAATTCCACTTCGTCGGGCGTGGCGCCCGCGCGCGCATGACGCGGATCAGTCGGTCGGACGGCTTCGTGCGCTTCCTGCGCATTCTTGCTCGTCGTCTTGTAGGTGCGCACCTGGAGATAGTCTTTGCCGAAATCTTTTTCGATGATGCTCGCCATCGAAGCCACCGCTTCCGCGCCGAGATTTACCGAGTCGGTACGCATGTAGGTAATGTGTCCCGCCTCGTAGAGCTTCTGCGCCGCGCGCATCGTACGTGAGGGAGCGAAGCCGAGGCGCGTCGACGCCGTCTGCTGCAAGGTCGAGGTCGTAAAAGGAGGTCGGGGATTTCGTTCCTCAGCTTTCTCAGTAATACTCGCGACGCTCCATGCGGCGCTTCTACCGGCCTGCACGATACGCTCGGCCTCTTCTTTCGTCGCGGGTTCTTCTACGCACGTTGTAGCGATATCGCCCGCTTTCGATTTGAAAAGCGCCGAAAGCACGAAGTACGTTACCGGCAGGAAAGATTTTATCTCGCGCTCGCGTTCGGCAAGGATGCGGAGCGCCGGGGACTGCACGCGTCCGGCGGAGAGTCCGTAGCGCACCTTTTTCCAGATGAGCCCGGAGAGGTCGTAGCCGACGATGCGATCGAGGACGCGGCGCGCCTCTTGCGCCTGGCGCAGGTTCTCGTCGATCAGGCGCGGGTGCGCGATCGCTTCTTCAATCGCGGCTTTGGTAATCTCGTGGAAGACGACGCGCTGCGGTTTCTTCAAGTGCGCGACTTCTTTGATGTGCCACGCAATCGCTTCGCCCTCGCGGTCAGGGTCGGTCGCGAGATAGATTTCGTCGGCCTTTGTTGCGGCGTGCTGTATCTTTTCAATCACTTCGCGTTTTTCAGCGGGGATGACATAGCGCGGAATAAAACCGCCCTCGATATCGACGGCGTCCTTGTTTGATTTCGGCAGGTCGCGGACATGCCCGACCGAAGCAAGGACGGTGTAGTCTTTGCCGAGATAATTTCCTATGGTCCTCGCTTTAGTGGGCGATTCGACAATCAGTAATCGTTTGGTCACATGTTCACTCATAACGCGTACACCTATATATGGTCAAGTCCGCACACTCAATTTTGCATCGTTTCGCGTGTCGCATATCATTCGCTCGCGAGTACCAAGACGCTTACAATTGTTGAGAATGTTATCAACAAATCGAACGACGAAACACGCAATGCAAAATTGAGTGTGCGGACAAGCCCGACTACTCGATTTCGACGCGTATCGGGTGGTGGTCAGAGCCGATGCGGTCAGGGATGACGTGCGCTTCTTTGACCGAGAGCGAGTGCGAAACGAGGATGTGGTCGAGCTGCGAGCGCGAGAGCGGATGCGTGCTTTTGCCGTGGAGCGGATTGCTAAGTTCGTGAGAGACGAAGCGCTTTTCGATGTGCGTCCGCTCGCGCGTCCAGAGGAGCGTGTCGCTTGCGCGCCCGCCGAGCAGCCAGTTCAAAAGAGTTATTTTCGGGGACTCGAGAATGTTGAAGTCACCGCAGACGATCCCAGGGCGCGTGCGGTCGCGCTCGACGAGCGCATGTTCGAACTCCGCGAGGCGCAGGTCCGGGTGCGCGAGGATGAGGTGGAGATTGAATACGTGGAACGTCGTAGCGCCGACGGTTATGTCGGCAGAAAGGCCATGCCGGTTTTTAATCTTTGCGAAATGGAACGGGCGCATGAGACGTACGAAGAGCCGGGTGCGCCACGGCCACTCTGCCCAGTACTCGGGGAAGCGGACTGTCGTCTGCCGCTCGATAGGGTAGCGCGAAAGGGTAACGAGAAAGGTCGGCGTCGTGTTGCGTCCGATCCGTTCAGCGTCAATCGTGGAGGCGCAGTGGAAAGGAAGCGTTTCGAGGCGAGTAAGGAAATCGGCGGGCACTTCCTGGAGGCAGAAGATATCGAAATCAGTCGTGCGGATGAATTCGAATGCGCGGTCGAGCTCTTTGTTGCGGAAGAGCATGTTCCAAGAGTAGATTTTCATCCCGTTAGAGATAGGAAACGCTTCAGCCTGTTTTTTAAATATCGTTTCCCCATGCCGGTTTTGAGATATTTCTCCCGAGTCGTTGCGTCGTCCATGTTGCAGCATGCTTTATAATATATCAGTTCGTATGGCCGATGGCGTTTTGTCCACCCGGTCGGCGCTGTTTGATGCTGGCTGAAGCGTTTCCGTAAATCGTTCGTAACGCCGGTATACCAATAGTCGCTTGAGAGACTTCGAATGACGTACACATAGTGCATTTCATTATCTCTAACGGGATTCATTCGTTTGTATTATAGCCGATGCCACGCGCCGAATTCTTCTTTGATGAGTCCGCGCAGCTCGAGGGCGACGAGTGCGGTCAAGAGTTCGCCTGTCGAAGCAGGTCTGCCTGCGGAGATGCTGAGCAAAGTCGAAGCACGAAGTATTTCATCGCGCGTTTTCGGCTCTTCGAGCATACCCCAAATTTCCAATTCGGCCTCTTCGAGGTCTGTCGGCGCAGTCCGCGTACTCGTTTCTCTCGGCGGAATTTTTAGCGCCTCAAGGATGTGGAGCGGCTCAGTCACGAGCGCCGCGCCGAGACGGATGAAAAGGTGTGGACCGAAGGCGTGCGGGTCACCGATGCGGTGCGGGATGCAGAGCAGGTCGCGATTGTACTCGCTTGCGAGACGCGCCGTGATGAGTGTGCCGGATTTCGGACCCGCCTCGATGACGAGTACCGCATCAGCGAGGCCGACCATGAGACGGTTTCTGGAGGGAAAGTCGTAGGGGTGCGCGATGTGGTGCGGCTCGTGCTCGCTCACGAGCGCGCCGCCTTTCGCAACGATTTCTTTTGCAAGCCCCAGATTTGTGCGTGGACCGATGACTGAATCATCGAGTCCCGAGCCGGGTATGGCGATAGTGTGGAGTCCTGCAGCGAGCGCCGCTTTGTGTGCGCAAGCATCGATGCCGAGCGCGAGCCCGCTCACGATGGAGACAGGGTAGCCGGCGAGACCCGCGATAAGTTTCTCGCACGCCTCTTGCCCGTAGCGCGTCATCGCGCGGCTGCCGACGACCGCGAGGATTTTCGTTCCTGCTGTTGGCAAGCTCCCGCGGATCCACAGCCGCGGAGGTATCTGCGGTATCTCCAGCAGTTGCTTCGGCCACTCTGTGCGTTTCAGTTCGCGAACCTCCATGGGTGCAGTATAACCGGACATTGCATCACGATTGTAGACGTTGCCCCGACCGCTTGACAAACTCGTGGTCTTTGGTGTATACTCGCAGGTAAGTTCGATAGTCCTTTGATTCGGCCTTTTGGCCACAACGCCTGAGGAGGGTAAAATGAACGCGACAGCAATCAGATACGGCTGGGACCGGCCTCAACCGCTTCCGACCGACTTCATCTTCACGGCCGCTCATGTCGAGCGCACTACCGTTGCCGACAAGAAGGAAGGCGTGGCGATTTCTTTCGGAGCAGGCGGGTACTACAGCCCCCTTGTGTCAATCTACGCCTCCCCAGCTTACTTCATCTTCGTGATGACACGGCAGGGTGACTTGCGAATCGATGTGTCCAAGAAGGTCTTCGATCTCCTGCGGGTCGACGACCCAATCGTCGTCAAATATTACCGTGGACGTTGGACCGGAACTCTCAAAGGCAAGATCGCACGCTAACCGCTCACCAGAAGCTGCTCATCAGCTCACTTGGTGGGCGGTTTCTTTTTATATATTCAGCGAGTGATATACTATTCGGAACATGCTCGACATACATTTCATCCGGGAGAATGCCGACGTCATTAAGGCGGGCGCGGCGAAGAAGCGTATCGAGGTCGACGTCGACCGCTTGCTTGCCGTCGATGACGAGCGCAAGCTCTTGCGGCAGGAGCTCGATGCGAAGCGTTCGGAGCAGATCCGCCGCAGCAGCGAGATGCAGTATGCAAAAGGTTTTGACCGCGAGAAATTGCTCGAAGCGATGCGGCAGCTGAAGAACGGCATGACCGAGGGCGAAGAGAAACTGAAGGCCGTGATGACGGAGTGGCAGAAGCTGATGCTCATGGTGCCGAATATTCCCGACATGTCGGTGCCCGATGGCGTGAGTGATGCGGAGAATATCGAAGTGAAGAAGTGGCCTGCCCAGAGCGCAGTCGAGGGGGGCGAACCGGCGACCTTTGGTTTCGCGCCGAAAGGCCACGTCGAGCTCATGACGGCGCTCGGTATCGCCGACTTCGAGCGCGGTGCAAAGGTCGCCGGCTTCCGCGGCTACTTCCTCAAGGGCGACGGCGTGCTTCTCATGAATGCCGTTTGGCAGTTGGCGCTCAAACATTTTTCCGCAAAAGGACTTACGCCGCTCAGTGTGCCGTCTTTGGTGCGTCGCGAAGCGTTCCTCGGTACCGGCTACTTGCCGCAAGGCGAAGAAGATCTCTACAAGACGCAGGATGGGGAATATCTTGCGGGTACCGCAGAAGTCGCGACTATGGGCTACTACATGAATGAGACCATCGATCTCTCGGTACAGCCGGTGCAATTCCTCGCCTTTTCTCCCTGTTTCCGTCGCGAAGCCGGTGCGCATGGCAAGGACGTGAACGGCCTCATTCGCGTGCATGAGTTTTTTAAATGGGAACAGGTTGTGTTGTGCAGAGCCGAACACGACGAATCGGTCCGTATGCACGAATGGCTTAATCGCAATACCGAGGAATTCATCGAGCTTCTGAACATTCCGTATCACACAGTCGTGAACTGCGGCGGCGATCTCGGGCTCGGACAGGTAAAGAAATACGATATCGAGCTTTGGGTGCCAGCAGAGAATACCTATCGAGAGATAAGCTCCGCATCCTATTTCCACGACTTCCAGACGCGACGACTCAACATCCGGTATCGCGATGCGGAAGGAACCATGCGTTTCCCGCATTCTTTGAACTCCACGGCGATCCCGACGCCGCGCATCCTCGTTTCCATCGTCGAGAATTATCAACAAGCGGACGGCACGATCAAAGTGCCGGAAGCTCTCGTGCCGTATGTCGGTAAGACTGTCATCGGCGGAGCGCGGTAGCGAGCGTCTTGCGGCGCGGCGACGGCGAAGCCGTCGCCGCGCACTCATCGCGCTGTGCATCCTCGCACTCCTTTCTCTCGGCGCACTCATTTACGGACTGTGGCAGCCAGTGGTCCGCATCAATCGTGTCGATGTACAGGGCACGGACGTCTCTCCGCTTGAGACGATCGCGAGAGAGGCGCTGCAGGGGGGCTACCTCGGCGTCATTCCGCGCGACTCGATATTCTTTTTCCCCGCATCGCGCATCCGCAACACTATTCTCGCTACGCATACGGACATCGCCGCCGTTTCGATATCTCGCAGCGGATTTTCCGGCATCTCAATTAAGACGGATATGCGCGTCCCTATCGCGCGCTGGTGCGGCTCTTCCTCCATGCCGCCTTCGCCCGAGGACTCGCCGCTTAAGGAAGTGGTGCCGACAGCAAGCGGCGACTGCTATCTTTTCGATGCGAGCGGCTTCGTGTACGCGACCGCAACAGAAGCATTCTTTACCGTCGGAGGAGTCTCTCCCGCCGTCGGATCGAATTCGGATAAGACACTGACCCCATTTGTTCTTTTCAGCGCGCTTCAGTCGGGTACCGTTATGCCGGTCGGCGCGACGCTCAAAGACGCGAACCGACTGCCAGCAATTTTTGATTTCGCACGGCAGCTCGGACTCTCTGGCCCCCCGATCCGCGCCGTCGTCATCCGTGATGATGAAGCGGATTTTTTCCTTGCGACCTCGACCTATGGCGCCGCCACTGGCCCGCGCATCACCTATCTTCTCGGCGACGAGCAGGATGCCTTTACCGCGCTCGTTTCCGCGAAAGGCACACTGAACCTTTCTGATCCTTTTTTGCAGTACGTCGATCTGCGCTTTCCGGGAAAAGTGTATTTGAAGAAGAAGGAATGATACCGTGCAAGCATGTCATTCTGGAATGATCTGGAAAAGCCGTTTTTCGTCATGGCGCCCATGGCGGACGTGACCGATGCCGCCTTCCGGCAGCTCGTCGCGAAGCGCGGCGCACCCGACGTATTCTGGACGGAATTCGTCTCGGCAGACGGCCTTTATCACACGCGTGAGATCAAGAAGATGAAAGATGAGGAGAATCCGCTCATGGGCATCCTTGCGAAGACTGATGCCGAGCGGCCGATCCTTGCGCAGATATTTTCAAGTAAGCCGGAGATGATCGCGTATGCGGCGAAACTTGTCGCGGAGCTCGGCTTCGACGGCGTCGATATCAACATGGGCTGTCCCGACCGCGCCATCGAGAAGCAGGGCTGCGGTGCCGCGATGATGAAGAACCCGAAGCTCGCGCAAGAAATAATTCGCGCAGCACAAGCGGCAAGCAATCTGCCGGTCTCGGTAAAGACGCGCGTCGGCTACCACAATGAGTCGCTCGACGAGTGGCTTACCGCGCTTCTCGAGGCGAACCTGGCTGCTATCACGCTGCATTTGCGCACGCGCAAAGAGATGTCGCTTGTGCCCGCCGACTGGGAGCTCATGAAGAAAGCGGTCGAGATACGCAATCGCGTGAACCCTTCGGTGCTCCTTATCGGCAACGGCGATGTGCAGGATCTCGACGATGCGCGCGCGAAAGCCGCGGCGTCGGGCTGCGACGGAGTGATGCTCGGTCGCGCGATGTTCGGCAATCCGTGGGTCTTCGCCGGTCGCAAGCCGGAGGACACGCCGCTCGCCGAGAAGCTCGCGGCCCTCATCGAGCTCGCGCAAGATTTCGAGAAGCTCACGCCCCGCAAGAATTTTTCAATACTCAAAAAGCACATCAAAGCGTTCGTGACCGGCTTCGACGGCGCGGCGGAGCTTCGCGCGAAACTCATGGAAACCGATTCGGCCGCCGCCTTGGCGGCGGCCATTGCAGAACGTACGTGAGAGGGTAAGCAGAGCTTGCTTCCTGCACTTACCTCGAACAAATAAATGAAGACATTCATTTGTTACTCGGCTCGCTTGGTAGTAAGCAGATCTTTCTCCCTGCGCTCGCCTCGAACAAGCAAACGAAGACATTTGCTTGTTGCTCGGCTTGCTTGGTAGTAAACTTCTCCCAGAGCGTTTTGAACATTTAA
>CALRDY010000020.1 GCA_943355045.1 Candidatus Nomurabacteria bacterium
TGCTCGCGCACATGCCGCAAGCGGCACTCGCGCAGTCCCTAGGAAGCGTCGCGGAGGGCACGCCCTTCACAGTCTCGGTGCGGCCGCAGTATCCGACGCCGTACGGCCAAGCGACGATCTCTCTCCTCTCAAACTCTCTCGATCTCGCAAATGCGGTGCTGACCGTTTCGCTTTCCGGCAAAGAGATTTACAAGGGCGCCGTGCAGCCCGTCGCCATCCCACTCGGGAAAGCGGGCAGCGTCGCGAACGTAAAGGTCGCCGTTTCCTCAGGTGGCGTACCGTACAGTCAATCGGTCTTCATACAGCCGCAAGACGTCGTCCTCATCGCCGAACCGATCTCTTCCGCGCCGCCGCTCTACCCTGGGAAGCCTCTGGTGCCGATCGCGGGCAGCGTGCGCGTCGTCGCGATGGCAAACCTGCGGGACGCGCGCGGGAAGACGATCGACCCTGCGACACTCTCCTATGCCTGGACGGTCGACACTACACAGATCGCAAATTTCTCCGGCATCGGCAAGCAGGCGCTCATGGTCGCTTCGCCGCTGCAGTACCGCGCCCGCTCGGTCTCGGTCGCAGTTACAAGCCAGAACGGGAGCCTCGTCGGCGGCGCCTCACTCTCGCTTACCTCAAAAGACCCTTCGGTGCGCATCTACCAGAATGATCCGCTCCTCGGCATCCGTTTCGACCGCGCCATTTCCGAGAGTTACGCTATCGCCGGAGCGGAAGCCACCCTTTATGCGGCCCCATTCTCTTTCCCGACGACGTCCGGCGCGCCGCTCCTTCAATGGTTCCTGAACGGCGCGCCGGCGCAGACCGGCAATGCCGTAACACTCCGGTCCGCAGGAAGCGGAGAGGGGAACGCTTCGCTCTCGCTCGTCGCGTCTGCGGGCAATTCGACTACTGCAACCGCGAGTCTCTCGCTCTCCTTCGGCGCAGCGCCGAGCTTTAACCTCTTCGGCCTATGAGTCCCGTTAGAAATTCAAAACAATTTATGAATACCAAAACTATGCCGCAACAGCAGCACCCCGATTCCATTTCTAACGGGATGATGAAAAAAATACTGCTTGCCTCGCTATTCTTCCTCTTCCTCGGGCTCGTGCCGCACGCGCTCGCTCAGCAGAGCTTCGTCCCGCTCGCACCTATTCCCGGCCTCACAGACATTCAGCCGACTGAGGGCGAGCTCGCGTCATTCTTTAATAATCTCTACAAATACCTCATCGGCCTTGCGGCGACGCTCGCCGTCATCGAGATTATCTGGGGAGGGCTCGAGATATCGACACAGGATTCAATCAGCAAGCAGAGCGAAGGGAAGAAGCGCATCCAGGAAGCGATTACCGGTCTCGTCCTCGTCCTCTCGCCAGCTCTTGTCTTCTCCATCATCAATCCGAGCATCCTGGATCTTTCTCTGAATCTCCCGAAACTCGATCTAACTGCGCCGAAAGATCCGGTTTATTCCCTCAAGGGGAAAGAAGCTATCCAAAAAGGACTCGACCCAAACAGTGCCATAAAAGGGACTGCCGGTCCTCAGGCACCAGCGAGTGCAACGAACATGAGCGGCCCGTCTAGCGACAATACGTACACAGATACTGCCAGCATCCCAGGAGGATCGTGGTGCTTTATCAAACAAGGAGGCTCTTTTACTTGCTCCACGCAACAAAGTCAGTGTGAATCAGTTTTCGCATACGTATCGAGCATGGGAGCTGCAGAGGCAAGCTGTAAACGATATTAAATTTATGCGCCGCACACTTATCATCACTATCATCGTACTGGCTCTCCTCGGAATCGGGGCTGCGGTGTATTTCTACATCTTCGCCTCGTCGGGAGTTATCGTCACACCGCCCCTGGGCGGAGGTCTGCCGATAGCAGGAGAGAGTGCGCAGATACCGGAGGGGGCGGGCGTAGCAAATGCCCCGAGCGGCGCGCCAGTATCGGTCTCCGCTCGACTCGTGAAGATAAGCGCCGGCCCAGTCGTTCCGGGCGAAGCGGTCGTCAACATTAAAGCTGCGAATGCGAGCTCCTCCCCCGAAGTCGCCGTCAGCTACATCGAGCGGCAGAGCGGTAATGTCTTTTCCTACAAAGTCGGCGCAGCGACGCTCACGCGCATTTCGAATAAGACCTTCCCGGGCATCCAGACGGCCGCATGGCTTCCCGACGCATCGCTCGCTTTCGTGCGCTTTCTATCGGGCGCCGACTTTTCTACCATCAATACGTACGCGCTCCCCGCAAACGGCGCAAACGGTTTCTTCCTCTCGCAGAATCTTGCCGACCTAGCGGTCGCCTCGACAAGCGTGCTTACCCTCGCCTCAGGCGTGAACGGCTCCGTCGCGTCGCTTTCGCGTACCGACGGCACGCGCGCATCGACCGTGTTCACGATGCCGCTTTCCGCGGCGCGCGTCTCCTTCGCAGGAAAGAACCAGTATCTCGCATTCACGAAACCCTCGGCGGAGGTTCCCGGCAGCGCCTTCCTGGTCGACAGCACTGGACGATTCTCCCGTATCAGTGGACCGCGGAGCGGCCTTGTCGCGCTCGCAAGCCCCTTGGGGAAGTGGGTGCTCGTGAGCTCCATCCTGGACGGCGCGATGCGCATGGAGCTCGTGAACACCTCGACAAATGAAACCATCGCTCTTCCCGTCGCGACCATCGCCGACAAGTGCGTGTGGGCGGCCGATGATTCTACTATCTATTGCGGAGTCCCTCTGAATCCGCCTTTCGATGTAAATTATCCTGATGACTGGTACCAGGGTGCCGTCTCTTTTACTGATCGCCTATGGAAGATACAGGTCGCTGGCCGCTATGCGCAGCTCGTCCTTGATTTCTCCGAAGAGACAAAAGGGTCCCTTGATGCGGAGGCGCTTGCCGTCGACCCTGCGGGCACCGTACTCGTATTCGTCAATAAGAACGACGGTTCGCTCTGGTCGTATCGGCTCTAAGCCCTGTTACGAGAGCACTGTGCGGCGGACATGCCACTCTTGTACTGCTCCCGCGAGGTTAGTCGTGATGAAATACAGCGCGATGGCGCTTGAAGCCGTATAGGAAATGGTCCCGATGATGAACGGAAAGACGTATTTCAGCTGCATGCCCATCACTTTCTGGAAATCTCCCTGCATGCCGCCGCCAGTCGAAGGCTTCATCGTCCCTTGAAGGGCCATATGCGCCTGGAGGAACTGCGTCAGGCCCGCCAGTATCGCGAGCACGAGGCTCTTGCCCGTGATGAGGATGAGTCCGAGAAATTCAAACGAGACGCTGCTCGGAACGGGAGTAAAGGCGTACAGCCGCGCCGTATTTATCGCTGAAAGCGGTTCGTAGAGGAAGACCCAGTAGAGCGCGAGCAGGACGGGAATCTGGATGAAGACCGTGAGGATGCTCGCGAACGGATTGACCTTTTCTTCGCGATAGAGCGCAAGCGTTTCAAGCGCCTCCTTCTCTTTATCGCCCTTATGCTTCTCCTTCAGCTCTTTGAGCTTCGGCTCGAGGGTCTTCATCGCGAGCTGTGTGCGGGCCGCCGAGAGCGAGAAAGGGAGCAGCACGAGCCGGATGACGATGGTAAGGAGGATGACAGCGATGCCCACGTCGGAGCCGGGCACAAGTGCGACGAGTGCGACGAGTGCGTTGTAAATCGGATTATAAAAAACCGCGTGGAAGAAAGTTGATATCACAAAGCCATTCTACGCTACTAACGAATTTTAGAAAGAAGGACGGCAAGTTCTGCCTTGATAGCTTGCACTGGCATCTTGCTGACGGCAGCTTTCGGGAAGACGATAAGCGCGGGCGGCAGGGGAGCGAGGGCGCGGAGCATCGCGAGCACCCGTCGCTTTATCAGATGCCGAGTGACGGAGAGGCGGGCGGCCTTTTTTGACACGACGACCGCGTATCCTTGCGCTTCTTTCGGCAGAACGATGGAGAAGTTCGTCGAGGAGAGTCGCCGACCGCTCGAGAGCGCCGCGGGGAACTTCGCACGAGGAAGCCGCTCTCTTTGCGGGAACACGGAGATTAGACCGAGAGGCTTGCGCGGCCGATACGACGACGACCCTGCAAAATCTTGCGGCCGGAGCTCGTTTTCGAGCGCACGAGGAAACCGTGCGTCGTTGCGCGCTTACGTTTCTTCGGCTGGTAGGTTCGTTTAGACATAGAAAGTCAACAAATTAGGTTGTGCACATGATACTAACAGGTTCTCCCCGAAACGCCAGAGTGCCTTGTCTGCGGAAGAAGCGTATACTCCAAAGCACCATGAACAAAGGGGATCCGAAGGAGTTATGGGAGTACATGCTCACGCAAGTCGAGCTTTCCATTTCTCCCGCAAATTTCAACACCTGGTTCCGCAATAGTTTCATCGTCAAGATAGAAGACGGGGTGCTTTTCGTCGGGGTCCCGAGCCAATTCTTCAAGGATTGGTATCTCAAGAAATTTCATACGCTCTTGCTGAAGATCGTCCGCGATGTCTCCTACGAATTCCGCAATATCGAGTATCTCATCGTAAAAGACGAGAATCGTAAGGCGCCGAAGGAGGCGAAGAATACGCGCGGTGCGCTCGAGCTGCCGCTCGAGGATTTCTACATAAATAAGAGCGACAATTTGAACCCGCGCTACACCTTCGACACGTTCGTCATCGGCGCATTCAACAATCTCGCCTACGCAGCAGCCCATGCGGCACTCGAACGCCCCGGTATTACCTACAACCCTCTCTTCATCTATGGCGACACGGGCCGCGGCAAGACGCACCTCATCCAAGCGATCGGCAATCAGTACAAGAAGCAGTATCAGGGGCGGAAAGTGTTCTATCTCACGTCGGAAAAATTCGTCGTCGATTACACCGACTCGGTGCAAGCGGGAACCGCGAACCGCTTTAAGGATAAATACCGCCAATACGACCTCCTCATCATGGACGATGTTCAGTTCCTCTCCAAAAAAGAGAAGACTCAGGAAGAACTCTTCCATCTCTTCAATGCCCTCTACGATACGAACAAGCAGATTATCTTCTCTTCCGATCGCCCGCCATCCGCCATCCCTGACATCGCTGAGCGCCTCAAGGGCCGCTTGGCGAGCGGTATGGCGGTGGATATCGGAGAGCCCGATCCGGAGTCGCGTATGGCCATTGTGCGCAAGAAGGCAGCCTCTCACGGCGTATTGCTTTCAAATGAGGTCATCGAGTACGTCGCGACGTCGATGAACGGCTCCATACGGGAATTGGAGGGTATGGTAAACAGCATCATCTGCCAGGCGCAAGTGAAAGGGCTCGCTCCGGATATCGCGGAAGTACGCCAATCTCTCCGTTCATTCAGCCGTCCGCAAAAAAACATCTCCGTAAAGAATGTCGTCGATAAAGTTGCTGAATTCTACGGCATCGATGAGGAAAGTATTTACGAGAAGACCCGAAGGAGGGAAGTGGTGCGTCCGCGTCAGATCATCATGTATATCCTCAGAGAGGATTTTCATATATCCTATCCGACGATCGGTACGAAGCTCGGCGGCCGCGATCATACGACCGTTATCCACTCCTGTGAGAAGATAAAGCGTGAAATGGTTGTGGATAGCGACCTTTCACAAGAGATTCAAAATATCCGCACCCTACTTGTATGAAGTATTCCCATTACCTATCAACACTTTATATAAAATCTTCCCTTATAAATAATGCGTATACGCAAGGTATTTCCGCTTTATCCACTTATCAACAGCCCTAATAAGAATCGTATGATTATTTCCATAGAAAAAAAGAAATTCTCTGAAGCGGTGCATACCGTCGCACGATTCGCTGAAAGGAAGAGTGCGACACTACCCGCACTCTCCTCAATACTCATTATTGCCGGGGATGATGGTATAAAGATGCGCGCGACGAATCTCGAAACAGGCATCGATCTGAAGCTTGAGGGCACCTGCACGACAAAAGGCGTCGTCGCTATCCCAGCGACGATACTGCAGCAGATTGCAGGCTCATTTACTCAAGAAGGGAAAATTACTATTGAACATACCGGCGATACTATCTCCATTACGAGTGGAAATAGTAAGAGCTCCATAAAGACGATTCCATACGAGGATTTCCCATCGATTCCATTTCCTGAAAATCCTAAAAACAGGATAGTGCTTCCTGGTGTCCTCCTTCGTTCATTATTCACTTCTATCGCCTCATGCGCGTCTTCCTCGACTGTCCGCCCAGAATTAGCGAGCATCTATCTTTCTATCGAGGGGGGAGTGATGACGGCGGTCGCGACGGATTCTTTCCGGCTTGCGGAGAAAAAAATCCCGCTCACGAATAAGGGGACGCAAGGAAAGTTCCTTATCCCGGCGAAAAATGCGCTCGATATAGCACAAGCGTTGCCGGATAATGAAATCATCATGTCGTTTGATGAGCATCAGTGCGCCTTTGTCGGCGATATGGGGATGCTTGTATCGCGCCTGACGAACGCCGTATATCCCGACTATCGGCAGATCATACCGAAAGAATCGATCGTAGAGGCGATAGTGCTCAGGAAAGATTTTGAAAGCGCATTAAAAAGGACGACTATCTTTTCCGATTCTTTTCAGAAGGTTCGCATCAGTTTCGATCCTAAAAAGAATTCTTTTTCCTTATTCGCTAGGAATGCGGACATAGGGGAATCAGCGGAAGCGCTGAATGCGCAGATAACTGGGGGCGCTCTCGAACTCTCTTTCAATCATCGCTACCTTTCGGCCGTGTTGGCACTCACTTCATCTGAGAGTCTTTCACTTGTCGCCGCAGGTATTGGGCGGCCGCTCATCATAAAAGGAGTCGGCGACACCTCGCTTCTCTACCTCGTCTCCCCGATGAATCAATAGTTTCTATAGTGAGGGAACAGCGATCGATTGAGTGAATGAAATAGGAGCAAAAATCGGCGGATTTGAGAAGAAAAGCTCGGGATGGCTCGCGTACCAAGCAGCGATACCGTATTCCCAGTACGCGAATTGAGGGTCCGATGCAGGATTTGAAGGCGGCGGTCCTTGCGGGGAATTCTTATCCGTCCAGTACAGCAGGCTGTGAGGCGTGATAGCTCCGTTCTGGTCCGGAACGCGCCAATTCCCCTGCAGCATCGGTGGAACGGAAGAAGAGATAGCACTCGGCTCGCTGAAATATGCCTTCGGATATTTAGAGAGGGCATAGGCCATAGCCTCGTGCCACATCGGAGCCGCGATGAATCCGGCGACGGACTTTACCATCGCGCTGTTGTCGTTATTCCCAACCCAGACGCCAAGAGCGAGAGAGGGTGTATAGCCGATGACCCATGCATCACGGGTGTCGTTCGTCGTACCCGTCTTTACAGCAACGTCGTACCCAGAGAACGAGAGCGGCGAGTTGAGCGGGTATTCCGGAAGGCGGGCCGGTGCGTCTGAAAGCATCGCGGAGACATCATGCGCGATGTTCGGCGGGAGCACGGCCGAGGACTGCGGAGAGAAGCTTTCGAGAACGCTCCCCATCGCATCGGATACTTCCAGGATGCCTGTTGGCGTGTTTTTCGTTCCGTCATTCGCGAAGGCGGCGTACGCACCGGTAAGGTCGAGGAGGCGCACTTCGCCGCCGCCGAGCACGAGCGTGAGGCCATACTGGTTCGGATCGCCGAGTGTCGTGAGGCCGAAGGACTTCGCGAGAGTGATCGCGTTCTGTATGCCGACGAGATACAGGGTCTTGAGGGCGGGGATGTTGATCGATTGGGCGAGCGCGGTCTCGAACGTCATCGGGCCGCGGAAGTTCCCATCGTAGTTTTCCGGCGCGTAGCATGGGGGCGTGTTGTTCGTAACGTCCGATGGCTGACACGCGGTTGAGAATTGCGTCGGCGTGTCGAAGACGACGGTGTCGCGCGTATAGCCGCGCAGGAGCGCGAGCGCGTAGATGAATGGCTTCATCGCGGAGCCAGGCTGCCGAGAGGCGAGCGTGGCGTTATATTGGCCGTCGATCTCCTTGTCAAAGAAATTCCGCGAGCCGACCATCGCCAGTATCTGTCCGCTCTGGGGGTCGAGCGCGACGAGGGAGGCGTTTGTGGCCTTGAATTTTTTTACATTCTCAAGCGCGTACTGGTTTACGATCGACTCGGCTTTTATCTCAAGCTCGGAATCGAGTGTCGTGATGACCTTGAGCCCCGACATGAGAGCTTTTGAGCCGTATTTCTCCTCAAGCTGGTTGAGGATATAAAAAACGAAGTGCGGCGCAATGATCGAGTTCCGCGCGGCGGGGGCGAAAGAAATCTCTTCGGGAAGCGCGGAGGCATAGGCAGCGTCGTCTATGAAGCCGAGCGTATGCATCCGTTCGAGCACGAGGTCTTTGCGAGCGGCGAGCTCGGCCTGGTGCGTGCCGTAGGGTGAATAGTAGGAAGGGGCCTGGATCATCGCCGCGAGATAGGCGGCCTGCACGAGTGAGAGGTCTTTCGCCGGCTTGCCGAAATACGCTTCGGAAGCGGCTTCGATGCCGTAGAGCGTACCGCCGTACGGGATGCTATTGAGATAGGTCTCGAGTATCTGATCTTTTGAGTAGACCTGTTCCATCTTGATCGCAAGCATCCACTCGTTGATCTTCCGGATGACGCTCTTCTGATGCGTGAGGAGCTCGTTCTTTACGACCTGCTGCGTGATGGTCGAGCCGCCCTGCGAGAGCGTGCCGCCGAGCACATCGACGAGTATCGCGCGGAGGATGGAGGTGATGCGAATACCTCCATGCGCGTAGAAGTTTGAATCCTCGATTGCAATTGTCGCGTTTATCGTATGCGGCGAGATGGCGGTAAGCGGGACGATATCGCGTTTCGCATCCCGATTGTAATCATAGAGCAGCACTTGCCCGGTACGATCATAGATCTTCGTCGACTGGTCGATCTGTCGGGAGGAGAAAGAGCTGATGTCAGGTACGGGGGTAATGGCGACCGCAAGAAGGATCCCTCCGCCTATGAGGAAGCCGATTCCGAAAAGCGTGAGAACGATCGCAAGAAGGGTGTGCCGCCGCGAGGCGCGCTGCCAAGAAGACATGGTGCACATGATAGCATTTCCACTCTCGAGTGAGTGCAGAAATGCGCGACAAGCCCTCAAATCTGAGGGCTTGTCGCGCATTTCATTCAGTAACTTTAGTTCTCTTCCTCTTCGACTTCTCCTTCGGGCGCATCCTCTTCCTCTTCGTCGAGCAGATTCCCATCATCGATCATGATTTCGTCTTCTTCCATACGCTTAGATTATAATTAAAAGCTTCTTTGGCACGGGAACGGATATATTTAAACAAATTTTCTTCTCGCGCAAGCCCTGCTTTCTGCGGGGGTGGGGATTAGCGAGCGGGGAGACCGAAAGCGAGCGCGGTAATGCCGACGGCGATGGCGTCCATCTCGTCGTCGAGACGCTTCTTTTTCGGAAGAATCAGGAGCCGCGGAACCATGTTCGCGATAGCCGCTTTGTCTGCGCCTCCGTGACCGGTAACGGCGATTTTTACTTGCTGGGGCGAGCACTCTATAACGGGCAGGGAAGCGATGCCGGCGGCGGCGAGTATCGCGCCACGCGCCTCGGCGACACCGAGCGCGGTCTTTTTATTGGTGCTGAAAAAGAGTGTCTCGATAGCGAGCACGTCGGGGACATATTTTTTAATCGCCGCAGTGACTGCATTCGCGACGGTCGCCAGACGGTCCGCGCGCATGCCTTTCTCTGGTCGCACGCACTCGCTCATGATGAGTGTCGGGTGCGAAGGATTCCCTTCGACAACCGCGATGCCGAGGCGGTCGTACCCCGGGTCAATCGCCAGTATCCTCATAGCCGCGCGCATTCGTAAACACCTGTTGCACATCGGAATGCTCGTCGAGCGCTTCGAGTATCGTTCCGAGCTTGTTTTCATCTTCCCCTGCGACATCGATGAGCGGCTCGTTCGGCACATAGACGCCGCCAGTCTTCGTGAACGCCCAGCTCGCCGCGCCGGGTGCGGCGAGCTCGACCCCGTGCAGGACGAGCAGGTGTTTTATCTCCTGAGTCGTGCGGTTCTTATTGTCAGTAAAGGCGTCGACGAGGATCGCGACGCCGCCCGGGCCGTAGGCTTCATACACGACCTGTTCGAGATTCCCCGAATCTTTCGAAGTTCCTTTCGCAACCGCGCGTTCGATGTTTTCTTTCGGCATATTTACCGCTTTTGCACGCGTGATAGCCATCGAAAGCCCCGGCGCCGAGAGGAGCCCGTTTGCTTTCTTTGACTCGAGCGTGACGAGGCGCACATAGCGCGAGAAGACGCGGCTCCGTGCGGCGTCCGTGACGGACTTTTGACGCTTGATCTGGGACCATTTGCTGTGCCCTGACATA
>CALRDY010000021.1 GCA_943355045.1 Candidatus Nomurabacteria bacterium
CCTCCGCAAGAAGCTCCGAAAAAACGATGGTTGGAAGTAGCAAAAGAAGAATTTCCCAAATTGATTTATGGGCAAATACTATATCCGCTAAGAAGCATGAGGCAAGACATGTCTCGCCTGAAAGAAAAAATTCTTCCCGAGAGCATCCCCGAAGTCTCCTCCATCGATTGGAGTCGCGGCATGCAGAGGGTTGTCGGGGAAACACTTGCACAGTCGAAAACGAAAGCCGCTTCCGGCGTGGTAGAATTACCAGCATCAAGAGAAGATATGAACCACGAAGCTCCACGAAAATTGTCGGCGGCACCAGAGCAGCTTATTGAATCTGCGGATGAAAAAGAACTTCGGGAAAGTCTGGATGCTGTCGCCCATGGGAAATCAACTTTTGAGGATTTTAAGCCGATACTCGACAAGGCGGAAAGCGAGGGAGGAGGAGCTATTTCACTGGAATGGCTTGGCAAGATTGGCATGGTGGCCGCCAGCCGCCTCTCGAATAAAGATTTTAATAAATTTAAGGAACACGTAGTTCCAAAATACGAACTAAATCTGGAAGATATAAAAGAGGTATCGCCGGAACTTGATTTTTTAAGAATCCCGCCAAGATCAGAAGCCGGTAAAATACAGAAGCTTACTCAGATACCTTCATCGGAAGCTCCGAGCAGCGGTCAGGTTGCGTCTGAGAAACCGGCTGAGTCGGTGCTCGCAGCTATCGAAGCGGGTACACCCAATATATCTGAAAAACTAGCCGAGACTACTGCGGTTGAGCCCGAACAGGCTCCCGTCGTTTCCGAACGGGTACAGGACATTCGTCAACGTATCGAAGCGCTTAATGACGAAGCCGCAGGACATACGTCCGGACACCGCACTGGGGCAGAGATTCAGGCGGAAGCCTTTGCGCTTGAAAATGAATTGAGAAATTTGGAACGCGCGGGGAAAACTGCGGAGGGCAAACTGGCACCCGAAGAAGAAGCTGTGCAGATGACAAGCGAAGGAGCGTTTTTCAGCGATGCGCAGAAAGAAAGGTTGTCTAAAGAGCTTGGCGAACGGTCAGAGGGTACGCCTAAGGAGTGGCGCGAGAAACTGCGAGGACTCATCGACGGTGCAAAAGAGCGTTTAGGAATGAGCGAGCGTGGCGAAGGTTTAAAGGAGCATCTCGAAAAACGCTCGGAAATCTTGCAGGAGAAGGCGAAGGGGTATGGCCCGATACCAGAAAAACTTCTCCGCTCTTTAGGAGAAAAATACAATAAGCTCGGCTGGAAGACAAAGCTTGCAATTGGCGTCGGACTCGGTATTGGAGCGGCGGCACTTACAGGAGTGTCGACGCCGCTTACGCTCCTTTTTGCTGGCGGTCTCGGTGTACAGCGCGCCGCAGGTATGGCGAGCATGTATCTGAAGTTCGAAAAACATTTGCAGGACACTTCGGAAGGAAAGTCAGAGGGATTCTTGGGACGGCGAGAGTGGTATAAAAAGATATTTGAAGGCTCGTCAGAGACGCAGCGCAAAGCCGCAGCATTGTTTATGGCTGCAACGTATACCGTCGGCATGAGTCTCGCGATTGATGAAGCTATAAAGCTTGGAAGCGAATCTTCGTATGGTGAGGCGGTGCATGACTGGTTGAAACATCACTATCCTTTCGGCGAGACTGGTGTCTCTGCGACCGGTTCCGGTGCTTCTGAAGTGGTGCCGCAGCCGACGCCCGCTGAGTCGGTCATTTCAGGAGCAGCAGTATCCACTGCTCCTGAAATGCCTTCAGTCGAAGTTGCTCCCGGACACGGCTATGAATACATGATGAAGCGAATGTGGGAACAGCTTCACTCCCAAAATATCGACGCGAGCAAGTTCGATGCGAATAGCGACATGCACAAACTGCTTACTGCAGATGCGAATTCGATCGACAAAGTCGTGCACCAGATTGCCGCTGATCCGAAGCATGGATTCTTTAATCCTGACGGCACGAGCGTTCTCATTAATCCGGGAACGCATATGACGATTGGCGCTGATCATCAGATACATCTCTCCGGTCCGGGTATGGCCGACATTGTAAAAGCAGCTGAACATGCGCCGACAACTCCGGCGTATCATCCAGAAACGCTTCACGTAAAGTCTCCCGATGCTTACACGGGCCCTGTTTCGTCCTTGGAATCTATAAGCAAAGAAGATATAGAAATGGTTCAGGATTTATATACAAAGTACGTGGCGAGCGGAAATGAAAGTCCTGAGGTGCGGAGCGCTCTTGATGAGCAAATAAAAAATCTTACCTCCGAGCAGCGCAGGGTATTTGATACCTATGGTGTCGAGGATGTCAGACGGAACATAAATTATTCTATTCAAGATGCGTTCTTGGGGAAGGGTCCGCTGGTGCATGGATCGGAACAGGCTCCAACCATATTTGGCTACGATCCGATAGACGGACATCCGATGACTGAGTTAGAAGCTCAAAGATTGTCTGAACTTCAGACTTCTATGCATCATGCGGGAGAATCTCGCACCGAAGAAGAGGGTGTTTTCAAAAAAGTTTCAGATTGGTTTAATGGAGGGTCTGACAAAGCTCCTGAAAGTGTTGCGTCCGATGTTCCTGCTGGCGGAGAGCATCTCGTCATAAATCAGCACGGCATTGAGATACCGACGACGGTGCCAAATATCTATGCCGATGCCGAAGGACATCTGTCTATCTATGGAGGATCGATTACCGAGAGAATCGATCTGGTACAGAAATTCCTTACCGAGAATCCTGATAAAATAATATTTGGTACGGACGATAATGGTAATTATCGTATTCCGTGGCATCTCTACGAAGGTCAGGCGATCCCTGCTGAACCAGTACGCACCGGCGGTTTCCTCGGATTCGGCTCGTCATTCATGGATGCACCCAAGCCAGATGAATTTGTAAAAATTATTAAATAACCCATGCTATGATTCCACCTATGCAAGATGAAATGACTGCCCTCATCGCCGCTGACCTCGGCATCAAGGATTTGCCCGTCGAAGAGCAGCGTACGCTCATCGCGCAGTTCGGCGAGGTAGCGCTCAAAGCCGCGACGCTCGCGGTCGTCGGGGAGCTCTCCGAAAACAAGCGCGACGAATTCGCGAAGCTCGCTCAGGCGGGCGATGCGACAGCGCTCAAGACATTCCTCGATCGGGAAGTCCCTGGGCACGAAGATGTCGCGAAAGCCGCGGTCGCGGAAGAGGTAAAGCAGTTCAAGGCTTTCCAAGCGCCGTAGTATACTTAACTCGTACTATTTATTTATTGCATATGAAACCAACCCAGACTGGTATCGCTACTGCACTCGCGCTCGCTGTCGTCATCTTGTTCTTCATTCTGCCGGGCCTTTCGCCTTTCGGAGCACCGGCTCCGGCGAACGAGGCGGCGCCTGACGTTACTATCAACAATACTCAAACCACTTCTACTACCATGCCTATTGAAAATGCGACTGAGCTCCAGATAATCGACGAGGTCGCTGGCACTGGTGCCGCTGCGGCAGCAGGCGATAGCGTGACGGTCAACTATGTCGGCTCGCTCACGAACGGCACGGTCTTTGATGCTTCGGCCAATCACGGCACCACCGGCTTTACCTTCAATCTCGGAGCAGGGCAGGTAATCAAGGGTTGGGACCAGGGCATCGCCGGCATGAAAGAAGGTGGGAAGCGCAAGCTCGTCATTCCTGCGGGACTCGCCTATGGCAGTCAGGCGGTCGGGAATGTCATCCCAGCAAACTCCACGCTCATCTTCGAAGTGGAACTCTTGAAGGTGCAGAAGGGGACTCGTTAGGGTTTAACTATAAAAAGTTATGGGCGGGAGATCAGATGATCTCCCGCCCATTTGCGTGTCCCCGATTAGTACGGGGTTCTCATAAGGACTTGCACCCGGTATGCGGGGAAGCGAGCCATCACTTCTCGTCCGCAACTCTCAAAGGTGTAGACTTTCCCTCCGAGTGTCAGTGCGCCGTACGCTCCTCCGAAGAATCCTCCAGAAGCTTCTGCGTACATAGCGTACTCAGACGCTTTTGCGAAAGAGAAGGCCAGGGAGCCGACCGCACTGCCAGCAGCTCCTGCAGCACCGAACACGAAAGCATCAACGAACACGGTCATAGCGTCATGGGGGTGGACCACTCGGGTGTATTCCCGACAGGCCCTTTCCGCTTCCTCCACGGCCGCGAATTGCTTGTTCGATGGCGCTTTTCCGGCGATGATGTAGTTGAGCTTGTACGTGTCCTGATCGATCACCCAGTTCGGAAAGACCTGATTATGGGCCACGATAGTCGCTTCTTCGCGGTCGGGCATCGTAACCGAGATCAATTTCCGATCACCCTGGCTGATACATCCTGTCGTAGCCATCAATACCACGATGAGAACAACGACACTGAATCTCTTGTCCATAATGAACCTCCCTGTTTTTGATTTTTTTGTGTGAATTTGTTTACAATTTCTCTACGTTCTATGGTACACGATAATTATAATTTGTCAACTCCAGAACGAGCATGGGGGGACGCCTATAAAATAAGAATCGCGTGATTCCCGAAGGGAATCACGCGATTTTTTGAACGAGAGAACTCGCACTACTTTTTGATCAGTCCGCGAGCGGGTTCCGCAACAGTATTGCCGGTGCGGGTAAACGCCGCCGAGACGTGCAGGCGATGAAGCTTAGTATCGCCGGCTGTTTCCATGTCGCGGAGCGTAACCTCTGTCAGATCAGCGACCAGCCATACGTTCGCGTATGAAGCTGTCTGCAATCCGCTGACCATACCTCCGAGGAAAGCTGCAGTTCCAGCGGCACCAGCGGCAATCCCGCTCTCTATCGCGCCGCCAGCGGCACCAGCCAATCCGTAAGGGAAGCCGGAGGAAGCTGCCGCTTCGAGCGATGAGGAGAGCTGCAGTCCGACTTGGACGCTTACTCCCTGCGCTACTTTGACGACCTCTTCGTATTGCTTCTGGGTAATCGGCTGGCCATCAGTGCGATACACGATGAGCATGCTCATCGGATCGCTTCCGAGTCCGTTGAGGACACCAGGCATTGTGGAGCATCCTCCGAGCGCGAAACTCGCCAAAATGGCGATCAGAATTAGATTCTTCATGGAAAGACCTCCATTTTGGGGCCGGCTCGAAATAAGCCGACTAAACCCATCTGAGAGCAAGAATACACCATTCTATCTATTTGTCAATACCAGTCGGATAGGCTATGGTGGAGCAATGAGCGCGATGAGTTTCAAGATAGAGAAACGCGCGCCGCGGAGCGGCGCGCGTGCGGGCACGCTTACCACGCCTCACGGCGCTATCCGCACGCCCGCCTTCGCGCCGGTGGGCACGAAGGCCAATGTGAAAGGCATTTTGCCGAGCGCACTTGCGGCGCTCGGTGCGGAGGTCGTGCTTGCGAACACCTACCACCTGTATCTGCAACCAGGCGAGAAAATCGTGCAAGCGGCCGGCGGTCTCGGGAAATTCATGGGCTGGCAGGGTCCGACCATGACCGACTCAGGCGGCTTCCAAGTCTTCTCACTTGGCGCTGCGTTCGGCAAGACTATTTCGAAATTCACGAAAGAAGACGCTCCGCAAGAAGAGTCGGTCACAGTGTTTGATGAAGGTGTGGCGAGCCAGCATGGCCAGCTCGCAGTCATCGACGATGAGGGAGTTTCCTTTACCTCGCACCTCGACGGCTCCCTGCACCGCTTTACTCCCGAACGCTCGGTCGAGATACAGCATGCGCTCGGCGCGGATATTTTTTTCGCATTCGACGAGTGTACGTCGCCGACCGAGCCGTATGCATACCAGAGAGAAGCGATGGAGCGCACGCATCGCTGGGCGGAACGTTCTCTCAAAGCGCATCGGCAGAACATCGACGCCAGAGCGAAACAATCGCTCTTCGGCATCGTGCAGGGCGGCCGCCACGAGGACTTGCGTAAGGAGTCTGCGCGCGAGATTGTCCGCATGGGTTTTGATGGCGTCGGCATCGGCGGTTCCTTTTCGAAAGAAGATCTGCGCGGCGCGCTCGCGGCCGCGATGAGCGAACTCCCTGAGGAACTCCCGCGGCATTTCCTCGGCATCGGCGAGCCGGGCGATATTCTGGAAGGAATCGCGAGCGGCATGGACCTTTTCGACTGCGTCGCCGCGACGCGGCTCGGTCGTCATGGTTCTCTCTATACGAAAAACGGCTTGATCCATCTGAAGAACGAAAAGTATCGAAATGATTTTTCCCCGCTCGATTCAAATATTGCCGTTCCCGGTACAGAATCGTTTACGCGCGCGTACGTATCGCATCTCCTGCGCTCCGGGGAAATGCTCGGCGCGATCATCGCCTCGATGCACAACGTCGGCTTCATCTTGCGACTCTTCGCGGATGCGCGACAAGCAATCCTCGACGACCGGTTTAGTGAAATGAGAGCGGATTTTTTGCGCGCGTATAAGTAAAATAGTTTCGGCCCGCCACAGGATTTGCGGGCCGATAATCAAAAACGAATGGAACACAACGGCCCGACGCTCGGGTGCTGGCCATTTATTTTGGCAAGCAGGCCATAGACTGCCTCCGCATCGCCGCTGATGGAGTCCAATGTCAGATGCGGCGCGACTATTCGCAACATGGCGGCTAACTTTTCGCGCATTCCCGGCCTACCAGAGCAAAGCAGATTCAGCGGACGATCCGTGCGCATACGTCTCCTTTCGGTTAGATGCATTACCTCTGTTTGTAGAGTATAGTGTAGAGTCATTATGTCAAGATATGGCTAATTTCAAACTCCACACACCCTTTCCTCCGGCGGGCGACCAGCCGAATGCTATTGCGGCGCTTGGAAAAGGACTTAAGAAAGGTCTGCGGCACCAGACGCTTTTCGGCGTAACCGGTTCGGGCAAGAGCGTAACAAGAGATACTCCGGTGTTTATCCGTCAAGGGAACGAAATCAAGAAAGAGAGCATCGGAACGCTAATTGATCAAGCGATTGAGTCGAGAGAATTCGTGTGCGCGCGAAATGATACTAATACAGAAATACTAGACTCTTCTGATGGGGAGATTGAAACCTACAGTGTGTGCCCAAAGACTGGCAAGACACAATGGAAGCGTATTACGCAGATGGTGCGTCACGAATCACCTCAGGTACTCTCTTGCCTGACGACATCTTGTGGAAGGTCGATTACGACTACCAGTGATCATAATTTCTTCCGCGCGCAAAAAGGGCAACTTGAGCTTGCACGCACTGAAGATCTCCGCATAGGGGACCTGATCCCAATTCCTCGAACACTTCCAGGACCGGAGAAGCCTCTTGATTTTGTGGAAGTTGACACGATATTTCTTTCCGGATCGCGGCGATATTATGCAGATATTTCTCATGATATAGAAATGCGTGACCTTGTTCTGTCCGAGTTGCCCTATCAAAAACGATATCGCGTCGAGCATTTCGATGAGCGGGTTTCGCTTGCTGATTGTGCAAGTATCCTCTCTCGAGAGAAGTTGCTTACTATTTCTGCCGGGCCAAAGATTTCCTTGAGAACAGTTGCTCTCCGTCAATCCCTCACGCCGCGTTTTCTTCGATTCCTCGGTTACTACATCGCCGAAGGGCATGCAGAAAAGAACTATATAATCCTTTCTTCAGCAGACAGTGAAATCATTTCTGATATCCGAACAGAGGCAGAATTGCGCGGAATGTCATTTCATCATCGTCCTGGCACATACGACTATCAGTGTGGCGGAGCGGGATGGGCAGACATCCTCTCTGATTGGATGGGAACGCATTCGAAGAGCAAACGTTTGCCGCCATTTTGGCCCATACTGTCTGACGAGCAGCTTGCGGAACTCCTCAAAGCTTATTTCTCCGCTGATGGGGGAGTAGACGGAGTGACGGTCTCTGCTACCACAGTAAGTCACGAATTCGCATCGGATCTGCTCTATGCGCTTTTGCGATTTGGCATCGTGGGTCGTTTAGGACGACGAATGATGCCAGTCCCGAATAAGGCCTATCGTACTGAGACATGGCGCATTACTATCTCAGGTCGCGATCATCTGCGTATATTTGCAGAACGTATCGGCTTTGTTCTTGCGAAAAAAAACAAAAAACTCGCTAGTGTCATTTCAGAGACAGCAAACACCAATGTCGATATCATTCCAATAAATGGCCGCATGTTGTATGAGGCTCGCATCGCTTCCGGTATGCTGCAACGCGATGTTGCACTCGCGTGCGGAGTGAATCGTTCGTTTGTATCTATGATTGAAAGTGGCTGCCGATTGCCTTCACGCTCGGTTGCTGAGGCTTTGGCGCGACTGTTTCGCTCGAATGAAGAAATTCCAGAAGTAAGCTCTTTTATAAGCTCTTTAGATACATTGCTAGGACTTTTCTGGTCCCCGATCAAATCAATCGAAAGAATTACCGGGGAACGCTTCGTGTATGATTTTGCCGTTGAAGAGAATGAGACATTTCTTGCCGGACATGGAGGGCTGTTTGTGCACAACACGTTTACCGTTGCGAATGTCATCGCGGCATACGATAAGCCGACACTTGTTCTTGCGCACAACAAGACGCTCGCGGCGCAGCTCGCGCAGGAGTATCGAGAATTTTTTCCTGAAAATGCCGTGCACTACTTCGTTTCGTACTACGACTACTACCAGCCGGAGGCGTACATCGCACACTCGGATACGTATATCGAGAAGGAAGCCATGATCAATGCCGAAATCGACCGTTTGCGGCATGCGGCGACGCAGGCGCTCCTCACGAGAAAAGACGTCATCATCGTCGCTTCAGTCTCCGCCATCTACGGTCTCGGCTCGCCGGAGGAATATGAGAAGGTGCATGTGAAAATCGAGAAAGGCGCTGTCGAAGATCGCGCGGCGCTCATACGAAAGCTCATCGGCATTTATTTCGAACGCACGATTGCCGATCTCAATCCTGGGCAGTTGCGCGCCATCGGCAACTCGCTTGAGTTTATGCCAGTCAATGAGCGAGCAATCTACCGCATCACGTTCGAGGGCGACCGCATCGCATCGCTCGACCACCTCGACCCGGTCTCGCGCGCGCGGATCGCCGCGCCGGAATCAGTCTTCGTCTTTCCGGCGAAACACTTCGTCACGAATGAAACGGAGCGCGCCCGCGCTATTGAGGACATCAAGCTCGAGCTCGCGGAGCAGCTTGCGAAGTTCAAGCGCGAAGAAAAGCCGCTCGAAGCCGAGCGGCTGAAGCGCCGCACGCTTCACGACCTCGCGCTCATCCGCGAGCTCGGCTACACGAGCGGCATTGAGAATTATTCTCGCCATTTTGACGGGCGAGAACCTGGCCAGCCGCCCTATACGCTCCTCTCATATTTTCCAAAAGATTTCCTGACGGTCATCGACGAATCGCACGTGACCGTTCCGCAAATTGGCGGCATGTATGCGGGCGACAAGTCGCGCAAAGATACGCTTGTCGAGTACGGCTTCCGTCTCCCGTCGGCGCGCGATAATCGCCCGCTTCGATTTGAAGAATTCGAGGAGCGCACCGGACAGGTCATCTATACGAGCGCAACGCCGGGGCCGTATGAAAAAGCGCATTCCGAGCAAGTCGTCGAGCAGATCATCCGCCCGACGGGACTCATCGACCCCGAGCTTACGGTGCGTCCCGTTTCCGAAGGCGCAGAACCCATGCGGGGGTTTACGAAACCCCCGCATGGGTCGGGTATGTATAAGGGGCAGATTGCCGACTTTATAAAAGAAGCGGAGGTCGTCATCAAGCGCGGCGGACGTGCGCTCGCGACGACGCTCACGAAGCAGATGGCCGAAGACCTCTCCTCATTCTTGCGCGAGAAGGGGATTAAGGCCGAGTATCTTCACTCAGACGTGAAGACGATCGATCGCATCGACATCCTCACCAAGTTCCGCAAAG
>CALRDY010000022.1 GCA_943355045.1 Candidatus Nomurabacteria bacterium
TTCTCGCGTCTCCTCCCCCCACCCCTCCGCCGCGAAGCGGAAAAAGAAATGGAAAGGAAATTTTTGGTTTTGCTTCGCCGTTTCAGTCTCCGAAAAGAGCATCATTATTTTATCATCTTTTGATTGCTCTTTTCTCCGCCCTCACGGCGACCGAGGCGCCCTGCTATCCGAGCTTTGTGCTAACTCTAACCTCCGCGAACCACACACAACCGCCTTCGCATAGCCCGCTCGCATTCGCTCGCGCTGGCTGCTTCGGCGTTGTGTGCGTTCGCTCGGTGGCTTCGGGAGAGTGTGGTGGTAACTCAAAGAAATATGGATTGTGCTAGGCACAAACAAATCTGTATGTGCTTGCCCCACCCACCCAATCCGCGCACAACAACCCCCGCCGTTTTTAGGAAAAATTATAAAACGGCGAGGGTTGCTCCCTGCCGTTTCATATTTACGAGAGATTACTCAAGAGAATAGGACCTCCTATCCAAACAACAATCCAGACCAGAATAGCAAGCCATCCGAGATTGTTTGCTGTCTTCGCCTTTTTCGGCAAGCGTTTTTTCCAGCCGTAGTAGAAAATCGATGCCGATATAATAGGAGCTAGTAGATCAAGGATGAGAACATACCACCATACATTACCACTTAGTGGCGACTGATCCACCTGCCCCTCCGGAACCGCGGATTTTTCGTTGCGCATTACAAAAAACGCAACGATGCCCGGGATGAGAGTAAATATCAAAAAATACATATTTTTACTTTTTCGTTAAAAGTTTGAATAATGGGTGCGTATACACGCTTATTATATAACTATATGGATTATTTGTGAAATTGGGTGTTGTGGACAACAACTCCTGTTGTACTTTTTTGATAGGCTCGGGGTTATTCTTGACGATTTGCTCAAGGTCAGCATCGGATATAAATAAAGACGTGTCATAAACTTGGATAGCTGCTTTCCGTCCCTCTTTCGTCTTGACAAAGTCTGCAGGGTCCATGTTTGCTAACTCTTGAATCGTTCCTGTGGCAAACGTTGCGAGTTCATTGCCCTGCACATCGACACCAAAGACTTTTGGATTAGCAAGAATCGCGGCGTGAGAAACAAAGACAACCAAAAAGATCAAGCCGGCAATCAGAACGCCGATGCGCGAATCTCCAGAGTTTTTGTGTGCGAATCCAAAATAAGAAGCTACACAAACCAGTGCTGTTAGAATTGTTACATAAATGAGCTGCGTCCCATGTGGAATAGCAAACATTAAGTAACCGAGCGCAACAGTGAGGCCGCCCCACCCGATGTAACTCCATGATTTTTCTTTGATGGTGACGAAACCCAGTGCAAATAAGCAGACGAAAGTTATCAAAGTGCTTATGCTCAATATTTTTTCCTGCGCAAAAAGTAAAAATAAAGCGGGCAGAAAAAATATGCCCGCGTAGACCATTAGCAGCCATGACGGGAATATCGCGGTTGATTGCCAGAGATTTTTATATTTTTGCGCAAAAATATCCAACATATTCAATATCAAAATGATAACATACTATTTCAAAAGTTTATCAACCGACACACCGAGTGCTTGCGCTAATCGTTCCAATTGCGAAATGGTGATATTTTTCTTTCCATTCTCAATTGCACTCATATAGCCCCTATCCATATCGAGCGCACGACAAATGTCGCCCTGCGACATTCCCTTACGAGTCCGTATTTTCTTGATGTTCTCTCCTAATTTCTGACTTATCAACATAATCATAGCATAATAGATATTGCATTTCCAAACAATCTTGAACTATAGTACAATATAGCTATGACTACGGCGAAGCAAAACCAAAAATTTCCTTTCCATTTCTTTTTCCGCTTCGCGGTGGAGGGGTGGGGGGAGGAGACGCGAGAAAAATGCAAGGAAATTTTTTTGATCTTTGCTCCCGCGGCCGCAGGGAGCGGACGAGGCGCGCATCATTCTGCATCAGGATTCAATTCAAAATACATTCGAACTTCGTTCAATATACACCGCCAAAATTCGGAATCAGAAGAAACGGACAAAGCGGGGTCGTGCCTTCGGCGCGACCCCATTTCGGGTTCCAATGCAGACTTCCAATTTTGGCGGATGGGGAGGGATTCGAACCCTCGAAGGGTTTTAACGCCCTTGCCACGTTAGCAGTGTGGTACTTTCGGCCACTCAGTCACCCATCCTTATGTAACTACTCTACTGTACTTTCGTATCTTCTCAAATGTTTTGGATTATGACTACCTATGAGCGAGAAGTATCGCCTCATATCCTCGATTCGGTAGAGACGGATGTTGGTGCCGGCTATTCTCGGATGAAATCCGGCTTTGTGTAGAAGATTGTGTACCGACTGCCGTAATGGTTTAGAAGCGCTAGCGAATGAAAGCTTCTTATAAGTGTATAACTTACCTTTCATCTTATACCGATGGACGAAAATACATCCATCCGTATCAATAAGTCCTCGGAGGCACGCTATAGCAAATTTTTCATTATACTTGATCCATTCAGGAATATCGAACTGTTGTTTAACTTTGTTTCCTATGGGCAGTCCTAGTTCATGCAAATAGTGTACGAGTTCCTTTCTGGATACAACAATATCATTCACGGAATTTTTAGGTGAATGATAAATTTTCGGTTGTATTTTAAAAAGTTTCTTAATGAGTTTTGTTACGAAAGCAGCGTATTCCAAGTCATCAACATGATGAAGTGTGACTACGATCTGGTATTCACTAATGCCACCATCGCCCATCATAATGCCAATGAACTCGGCGAGTTCAATGCTTTTCTTCGGCCTATGAACGCTCTTTGATTCAAGAATTGAATTCTTTTTGAATTTGCCCGTCGATTCCCACCAAAAACGCCATTGTTCTTTTCGGTGCTTCTCGTTACGAGGGATACAGCCGTATTTTTTGATGGTTGCGGTGGCTCCCATCCTGCTCGCTTTTGCGATGTGCGCATAGGCGTCGCGAATGAGTACGTCTTTAGGGATCGGAATACGCGTTCGTGCGGAGAGAGCGCGAACGGCAGTAAGCGACATAGAGAACTTTTCCCGCCGCCAATCGCGAATCGCCCGTTCGGAACGGTTGGAAGCGCGCGCCATTGCCTCGACAGTCAGTTTTTGATTGATGCTCTCTAAGAATGCCTTTTGTTTTCCGGAAGGGAATACGACTCTTTTATCTTTAAACGATTCGGCCATGTCTCCATCCTAGCATTTCAAGTAGGCTACTTTTAATGAGCGAGGGCGAGCGGGACGATATGCTCGGCACCGGCTTCCCGCAGGGCATCGATGGCGGCTTGGAGGGTGGCGCCGGTGGTAAGGACGTCGTCGATGACTATATATAGGTATGCGGGGTCGGCGCGGCGCGTTGCTCTGAACGCGCCGCGCATGTTTTCTTCTCGGGTGGCGCGGGGGAGTGAGACTTGCGAGGCCGTCTCACGCGTGCGGACGAGAAGCGCGGAATCGACCGCGATGCCGAGTTCTTTCGTCGCGCGCCGCGCAACCTCTTCTACCTGATTGAATCCGCGTTCCCGGTGCCGCCCTTTCCCGAGCGGCACCGGCACGATGATGGGTTTCGTAAACCTGTCATCGGTATCGCGCAGGTATTCGCTGAGCGCGGCGGCGAGGAGTGTAAAAGCGTGTGCGCTGCCGTGATACTTCGCCTCGTGGATAGTTGCGCGCACGGAAGCGTCATTGAAAGGCAGGAGCATTACCGTCTCCGGCCTCGTGATGGGCACGAGCCGCGGCGTCACGAGCGCGAGAAAATCGTCGTCAGAGACGCTCCGCAGGATCAGTTCATCCGCGCGCGGCGGAAAGAGGAAATCGAGCCAGTGCCGCAGAGGCATCATGGTAGTATTATCGCATGTCGTTTTTCGATTTTTTATCTGCGAAGAAGGAGGGTAGCGTCCTCGGCGTCGACATCGGCTCTTCATCCCTCAAAGTCGTACAGCTGCGCAAGGAACATGGGCAAGCGATACTCGAGACCTATGGCGAGCTCTCGCTCGGCCCCTACGGCGGGGGAGAGATGGGGCAGGCGACGAACCTTTCCGCCGAGCAGATTACCGAGTCTCTGAAAGACCTGCTGCGCGAGGCGAAAGTGACGACTGCGAGCTGCGGTGTCTCGATACCGTTCGCGCGTTCTCTGCTCACGCTGGTCAATCTGCCGTACCGCGCCGATCCAACAGAACAGAAAACGGTCATCGAGCTCGAAGCGCGCAAATACATACCCGTGCCCGTGAGCGAAGTGCAGCTCGATTGGTTCATCGTGCCTGCGGCGGAGCAGGCGCAGTTCGGCGAAGAGGGTTCTCCGGCCGCCGACAGGAAGGGAACGGTCGAAGTGCTTCTCGTCGCGGTCCATAACGATGAGCTCACGAAGCTTCAGAGTGTCGTCGTCGGCGCGGGGCTCTCGGCGAGCTTCTACGAGATCGAGATCTTCAGCACCATCCGAGCGGTGGTCGATGACCCGGTAAAGCCGGTCATGGTGATCGACATCGGCGCGGCCTCGACGAAGACGTATGTCATCGAGCGCGGCGTCGTGGCGCTCTCGCACTCCATCGGCACCGGCAGTCAGGACATCACGCGCGCCATCGCTATTTCCGGCAATGTCTCCATCGCCGCCGCCGAAGCGCTTAAGAAGGAAGAGGGTCTCGGGGACGGCGGCGCGCTCGGTTCGCCCGAGCTCGTCTTCTCGCGCATCTTCTCGGAAGTGCGGCGCGTCCTCATGCAGTATGAGACGGCGCATAAGAAAGCGATCGCCTCGATCATCCTCACGGGCGGCGGCGGCATCACGAAGGAGCTCAGCGCCTATGCGAAACGCATCTTTTCGATCGATGTGCATATCGCTGACCCTTTCAAGAAGACTGAAGCGCCGGCGTTCATGCGGCCAGTCCTTGAAGAGATCGGTCCCGAGTTCGCGGTGGCCGTCGGCCTCGCGCTCCGGAAGCTCGACGAGGTCTAACCCCGTACCACTTTCTTGGTCGTGCTGTTTGCGCAAAGCATGCACGCATGCGAAATACTATGGCGCTTGTCCGATACAAAAGGCATCATCTTCAAGAAAGTGGTAAGGGGTTTTGCACACCTGGCAGCACGTAGCTCTTGCGTAAGTGTCGTATACTGAAAACGAAATGCTTCCTCCCACGATACCAACCTCATTCGTTCCTCATCCTGCGGGCGCCGCGCCGCGCCAATCGCGCATCAATCTTGCCGGCGTGTTCGGATTCTTCTCCTACGGAGTCCTGGGCGTCGCGCTCGCGCTCGCGCTCGGTGTCTTCTTCTACGGCCGCATCCTCGCAAGCAGCCAAGCTTCGAGAGACGCTGCGCTTGCCGCGGCCGAGACATCGATCGATCCGGCAACTGTCGAGAACTTCGTTCGGCTGCACGACCGTCTCGACTCAGGAACAGCGCTCCTTGCAAGCCATCCCGCGTTCTCGAATTTCTTCGCCCTGCTCGAGACGCTGATGCCTGTGACGGCCCGCTTCACTTCGATGCACCTCTCCTTCAATGATGCGGGAGGGGTAAAGCTCGAAGGGACGGGCGTCGCCAAGAGCTTCAATGCGCTCGCCGCCGCTTCCGCCGCATTTGCCGCCGACGGCCGTATCAAGGACGCCATCTTCTCGAACATCGTCGTCAGCTCAAAAGACAGCTCCGTCTCTTTTGCGCTTACCGCTGCGCTCGACCCTAAACTCGTCGCCTTTGCTCTGGGCGCATCCGTGCAGAACATGCCCGTGCAGGGCATGTTCGAGACGGCCTCGACCACCACCCCTTTGCCATGATGAACGAGCGCATCATCCCTCTGGTCGCTTTCATGATCGGTCTCGGCATCTTCTTTTCCTATGTGCAGCCGACCTGGTCTGGCACGATAGCCGAGACGAAGGTCGCCATCGTCGCCGCCGATCACGCGCTCGCTGCGGCGAGCGCGTACGTCTCTCAGCAGAATACGCTCGCTTCCGCGCAGAATGCCATCGAACCCGCAAATCTCGAGCGGCTCGGGAACTTCCTGCCTGACTCGGTCGACAATGTCGGGCTCATTCTCGATCTGACCGCGCTCGCGTCGCGCTCAGGGCTCTCGCTCTCGAACATCGATGTCTCGGCGAACGCCGTCGCGAACTCGGCTGCCTCTCTTGCACCCGGCGCGCTGCCGGCCGCACGCACGAATCCGGTCGGTTCGATCGACCTCTCGCTTTCTGCGGTCGGCACGTACACGGCGCTTCAGACATTCCTCGCCGGGGTAGAGAAGAGCCAGCGCATCCTCGATATTCGGGATATCGTCGTCAGGGGCTCCGATACGGGCGTCTACAACTACCAGATGAAGCTGCGCCTCTTCTGGCTCCGCTGATGCTACGGCGTTATATCTTTGTATTATGAAATCAAACACAACACTCATCATCGCCACTCTCATCATCGCGGCAGGCGCATACTGGTTCTTCTCCGCCGGAGCGCCGGAGCAGCCGCCGCTCACGGCGAGGACGACGGAGAATCCCGCGCAGACGCGATTCCGAGCGCTCATCGTCCGGCTCCCTTCCTCATTCAATACGGATATCTTCGCGGATGAGCGGTTCAATGCGCTCGTCGACCTCACGACGCAGATCTCTCCGGAAGCCGCCGGACGTCTGGACCCCTTCGCTCCCATGCAGGGCATAAACGTAAAATGAGTGATGAATCCCGTTAGAAGCCGTACTCGCTGTGTAGTAGAATAGATGAAGCATGAACACACACGAAATGAATCCGTCGTTCGTTCACAGAGCAAACCGCGTAACAGCGGTCGGCTTCTAACGGGATGAATCTTCTCGGACTACTTGTCGATAAGGGTCTCCTCCCCGCAAGCGCTCGCGTCTCAATCGAGGCGGAGCTCGGCAAGAAGCGTCCGCTTGCTGACGCGCTCTCTGAGCGAGGGGTTTCGCTCGCCGCCGTGCTTGAGGAAGCGGGGAAGGCGTACGGGCTCCCTTCGCGGATACTCGGTGATCCGCCCGCTTCGCACGAGGCGTTCAGCTACATCCCGATCGATTCGGCTCGTCACTACGGATTCGTGCCGCTCGCGGTCGTCGAGGGTGCGCTTGAGGTCGGCATTATCGACCCCGACAACATAGAGGCGCTTGATGCGCTGCAGTTCATTTCGGGTCGGATCGGCATTCCTTATAAAGTCTTCTTGATTACGAAAGAAGATTTCGATCGCGTGCTCGATGCGTACCAGAATCTTTCGGGCGAGATCGGCAAAGCCCTTTCCGAATACGAGACGTCCGCAGATTCCGCCGCGAATGAGGGGCATCCCGCCCGCGGCACGTCCGCCGCGAATGAGGGCCCGCTCGCGCTGACCGATGAGACGCTCGATCTGAACGGCCCCAGCGAGGCCTTGAAGGAGGATGCGCCGGTAACGAAGATCGTCTCGACCATATTGCGGTACGCCATCGAAGGGCATTCGTCCGACATCCATATCGAGCCGACGCCGACGAAGACTCGGGTTCGTTTCCGCATGGATGGCGATCTTCACACCTCGCTCAAGCTGCCGGTAAAGATGCATGAGGCCGTCGTCGCGCGCGTGAAGATCCTTGCAAAACTGCGCCTCGACGAGAAGCGGAAGCCGCAGGACGGACGCTTTTCGGCAATCGTCGAGAAGCGCCGGATCGATTTCCGCGTCTCGACCTTCCCGACGGAGAACGGCGAGAAGGTCGTGATGCGCATCCTCGATCAATCGGATGCGACGGCGACCCTCGAGTCGGTCGGCTTTAACGGCGCTCAGCTCGATGAGGTCCGCGACATGATGAAAGTTCCGTACGGCATCATCCTCATCGCCGGGCCGACCGGTTCGGGCAAGTCGACGACGCTCTTCGCGATGCTTTCTGAGCTTGATCGCGAGACGGCGAACGTCGTGTCGCTCGAAGATCCGGTCGAGTATGCGATTGCTGATGTCTCACAGAGCCAGGTGCGGCCCGAAATCGGCTACACGTTCGCGAATGGTTTGCGTTCCATCCTGCGTCAGGACCCGGACGTCATCATGGTCGGCGAGATCCGCGACAAGGAGACCGCAGTGCTTGCGGTGCAGGCGGCGCTGACCGGACATCTCGTCTTTTCTACCATACACACGAATACCGCTACGGGCGCGATTCCGCGCCTCATCGATATGGGCGTCGACCCGTTCCTCATCGCGCCGACCTTGGTCGGCGTCATCGGGCAGCGTCTGGTACGGAAGCTCTGCGAGGGCGCCGGCAAGCCTTTCCCGATCACCGACAGCATCAAGATATCTCTCGATCAGCAGTTCGCCGATCTGCCGGAGGAGTATCGCCGCACCTTGCCGCCTTTCAAGGAGTTCTATCATGCGAGCCCGACGGCCGAGTGCGCGAACGGCACGCGCGGCCGGACGGGCGTGTTCGAGATACTGCGCATGAATAAGACGATCGAAGGGGTCGTCCTCAAGAATCCGGTCGAGGAGAGTATCTATGCCGCGGCGCGCTCGACCGGCATGCATACCATGCGCGAGGACGCTATCGTCAAAGCACTCGCGGGCGAGATTCCGTTTGAGGAAATCAATACGCTCGGCGGCGACCTTTTCCCCGAAGAGGAAGCAGCTTGACGGAAAATCGTAGTATACTATTCAGCAATGGCCTACCGCGTGTATCTCGTCGACGATGACAGGTTCCTCCTCGATCTGTATGCGATCAAGTTCAAGAACGCCGGTCACGACGTGAGCGCATTCGGCAGCGGGGAAGACCTTCTCGCCGCTCTGCGGAAGGAAGACGCGGCTGCGCCGGACGCTATCCTCATCGATATCATCATGCCGGGCATGGGCGGCTTCGGAGCGCTCGAGGCGATTCGGAAGGAGCAGCTTGCACAGAGCTCGAAGATCATCGTCCTCTCGAATCAGGGTCAGGATTCCGATATCGAAAAGGCGAAAGCGCTCGCGGTCGACGGCTACATCATAAAGGCGTCCGCTATTCCGTCCGAAGTGTTCGCTGAAACCATCCGCATCATCGAAGCGGGGAAATAACAGACCACTATGACCACCAACAAGCACCTCGCGGAACTTCTCGATCTTGTCGTCAAAGAGGGCGGCTCAGACCTCCACCTCTTCGCTGGCGGCTCACCGATGCTGCGCGTCTCGGGTACGCTCGTCCCGCTCGCCAAGTATCCGGCGCTCACGAATGAAGAGACCGAGGGGAT
>CALRDY010000023.1 GCA_943355045.1 Candidatus Nomurabacteria bacterium
ACCGTTAAGGTCGTAGGATACAATCAGCAATCGTTCCTCACGTCAGTCGTGCGAGTGGCTACCGAGGCTGCGATTGCAGTGCCAGCGGCGCACTTTACTACCAACGCCTTTAATCTTGAAGGTAATTTGGTTATGGAGGACGGCCGCATGGTGGAATTTACCGAACTTCCTGAAACAAGGGAGAGCGGAAGAACATTCCGGTACCTTCTGGAAAGAATGGCCCGGCAAGTTGTCGGAGATGTTTTTACGAGCAAAGGGCTCTACAAGGCTCATAAGCTCGGCCTCTATTAGAGGCGGCGGGGCCCGCATTTTCTCTACCCACCAGGGAGAGAAAATGCGGGCCCTTTTTTTTATTTACGGCGACCGAAATAAAAAAAGGGCCCCACACAGACGGATGTCTGGTGGGGACTTTTTGTTTTTCATTTTGCGGAGGAGGCCGCTTGCGACTGCGCGGCGGTGGCCTCTTCTTTGCTTACGACCACTTTCGGCTGCTCGGGTTCTTTTTCAAACAAAGTCGCAAAGCGCTCGAGAGCCGTGACGAGGCATGATTGTCGCGTCCAAGACGATGCTACCTGATTCATGACGACCTCCCTGTGAAAAAATGTGAACTGCTCTGCTCGCATGTATACCACGCTTTTCATTTTTTAACAATCCGCCCCTGTCCAACACCGAGTGTTGGACAGGGGCGTTGGACAGGGTGGGCGCATATCAACCGCCGAGCAGATTGATGTCCCGCTGGAAGTTCGCTGCGAAGCCCATCACGCCGTCGCCGTAGAAAGCATAGGCGGATTTACCGGCACCTCCCCAGCCGGCGAAGTAGCGTAGTGCGGCGAGCCGCTCAGCGGCATACGTCTGTTTCGCCGCACCATTGTCAGCCATGAGCATTGCGGTCGCCATTATAGCCACCTGCGCGCTCCAGGGATTGCTCGGAGAGGACGCTCCGAGGAGCTTGCGTACGCGGTCCTTGCTCGCGACATACGTCCACGGACCTTGATAGAACTGATCCCACGTAAGGCTCCCCCGATTACTGCAACTATTAGTATTTGTATTTATAAAGCCGCCGTAGCAGATCCACGTCGAGGGGATGAACTGCCCCGGGCCCATCGCGCCGCCCCATCCATACCACGGCTTCTTCGAGACCGGCATCTTCCCGGGATCAAGGCCGAGCGCCTGAGTGATATACGTGAATATCGGCCGGTCGCGGGTCGGGTGCATGTCGACTCGCCACGTACCGGTGCCGAGATTTTCCCCGAGATTTGTCTCCTGCTTGAGTACCGCGAGCGTGACCGCCGCGCGCGTGCCGGTCGCCCGCTCGGCCGCTTGCGCATAGGAGAGCGCCAAGCCGAACGGGATGGACGCGCTGTCGCGCAGCATGAAGAGCTCCGAGCGTATCTGCGCCGCCGTCTTCTGCGAGACCGCGATGAGTTTCTGGTAGTTCGCCTCGATACCCTTCGTCTGTGCAAGCAGCTTCTGCTTCTCTTTCTCCTGCGCCTGGACCGCCTGCTTCGCAAGCTGCGCCACAGTCCGCAGCTGCTCCTGCTCCGCAAGCCGTGCCTGGAGCGCCTCCTTTTCCGCTTCAGTCGAAGCGCTCGTCTGCTCGATCTCATTAAAAGAATCCGCGAGCGCGCTCTTGATGGACGTGAAGGCGTCGAGGTCGCTGAAAAAGCCCGAGACGCTCTGCGAACCGAGCGCGACGTTGACAGCCGAATACTCATCAAGCATCTGCGTCTGTCGCAGGATCTGCGCGAGCGACTCTTTCTCCGCGACGAGCCGCGCCGAAAGCTGCGAGAGCGTCTGGTTATGCACGCCGATATTGTCGTTCAGCTGCGCGATGGTAAGCGTGATCGCTTTTATCTGAAGCTGCGTCTTCTTTATTTCCGCATTGAAAGCGTCTATCTGAGTTTGTAGTGTCTGATGCTGGTTCTGCGCGACATCAAGCAGCTGCTGCTGCGCGGCGATCTGGCTTTCGAGGGCGCTGAGCTGATTCTTGAGCTCCTGCTGGCGATTCGCGACGGCCGACATCGGGCTCTGCGCGAACGCGAAGGATGGCAGGAAACCGATTGCCCCCACGAGGATAAAAAGTAAAAACCGGCGCATTGTCCGGTCATTTTACCACGCGCACGAGGTGCACTAGGCAGCTGGAGCTTCTGCCTCAGCCTCCTCCTTACCCTTCTTCTCGACTTCAATCGACGAGATGTCCGCCGCAGCGACCTCTACCTTCTCTTCAACGACTTCCTGCGCGAGCGCGACGATCTCTTCAGGCTCGACGGCGAGTTCTGTGCCGGCCGGGAGCACGACGTCTTTCGCATGAATCTTATTGCCGACCGCGACGAGCACCGAAAGGTCGACAGAGATATCGTGCGGGAGATTCATCGGGTCTGCCTTCACTTCGAGCTCGTGGAGCACCTTCACGAGGTTTGCGCCTGCCTTCACTGCTGGAGACTCGCCGACGAACACGAGAGGGATGGCGACCTGCACTTTCTTGCCCTTAGTCACGGCGTAGAAGTCGACATGGCGCGGGAGATTCGTAATAGGGTCGAGATCAACCTCATGAATGAGGGTCGGAAGCGGCTCGCCGAGACCCGCGAGCGAGACGATTGTAGCCTCGCCTGCCTCGCGCAATACCTTCTCGAAAGCGCGCACCGGAACCATGATCGGCGTCGACGCCTGGTGGGCACCGTAAACGACCGCCGGGATGAAACCCGTACGGCGAAGCGCCGGCGCGCGAACGCCAGTCTTTTCGCGTTTCTCTACTGAAAGCGTAAGCATGATTTGCGCACTATACCGCATCCATCTTCACATCGCAACAATCCCCATGTAGGACGTACGACGTCCTACATGGGTTATATAATATGTGTATGCAGCTGTACCATGTGATTAATAAGGGAGTGGATGGGCGCGATATATTTCTAGATACGCAGGATTACGCGCGTTTTGTGCATGATCTTTATGAATTCAACGATGTCGCGCCAGCACTTGAATTTACTCGCGCCAATTCTCGTACTTTACATGTAGGACGTACGACGTCCTACATTCGTAAACAATTAGTCGAGATACATGGGTGGGTACTCGTGAAAAACCATTATCATCTCTTGCTGTCGGAACGCATTGAAGGCGGCCTCACTCTTTTTTTACGCAAGTTAAGTGGCTATGCAAGATATTTTAATGAACGGCATGAACGTCAAGGTACGTTATTCCAAGGACGCACCAAGAAGATTCTTATAGAGCGCCACGAACATTTCCTCTACATCCTTCATTACCTTCACTTAAATCCGCTCGACTATCTTCCGGGTGCGAAAAAATGGCGTGAACGTGACAAAGGAAGTATCCGAGATATTCCTGAAGTGCTTGAATATCTAAAAAAGTATCGTTGGAGCAGCTACCTCGATTATTGCAACATACCGAATTTTCCATCAATTCTCACTAAGAAATTTTTTGAACATTCTCTCGGAGCCGATTATCTTTCTATAATCGAGGAATATCTTGCGGAAAGGGCGGTAGAAGAAATTGATCCAAAATCACTCGAATATTAGCCCTATAATCATGTAGGACGTCGTACGTCCTACATGATTATAGGCGGGCGGCGGAGACTTTGGCGAGGCGGGCGAGGAAGGCGGCGCGGGCGGCGGGGGCATTCTCTTCCTTCCCTTTCCATATTGAAAGAGCTTCTTCCTGAAGAGCGCGAGCATAGGAAAACGTAAGCGGCCACGGAGCATTCAGCTCCTTCGCCTTACGCATTATCGCTGCGAGATTTGCGGTCGCCTCGTCCGGCGTCTGCCCGCCCGAAAGGAAGACGATACCTGCCACCTGGCGCGGCACATTCGACATAAGTGCGGCGAGCGTGTCTTCCGCGATCTCTTCCGGCGTATCCTTCTTCCCGCTCTCGCTCCCCGCAAGCGCCATAGAGGTCTTCAAGATCACGCTCGCAGGGTCGACCGAGTGCTCCTCGAGCACGGAGAAGAGCGTACCGAGCACCTCTTCGAGCACTGTGCGAGAACGAGCGCGGCTATGCTTCCCTTCGAGAAGTACTTCCGGCTCTACAATCGGCACAAGGCCCGCGCTCTGCACTTCCTTCGCATAACTCGCGAGGCGCTTGGCATTCTCATGTATCGCAGCCGAGGTGGGTAGTTGATCGCCGTCAATACGTATCGCCGCGCGCCACTTGGTAAAGACCGCCCCCTGCTTCTTGTACTCGGCGAGGCGCTCAGGAAGGTCGAGGAGGCCCTGTGTGATGAACTCGTGCGGGCTCGTGCTGATAGGCTCGGTGCCGAGATCGACTTTTACCCCGGGTGCTATGCCGCGCGCCGCGAGCGACTTCGGAAATAATTTCTTGTCGCTTCCCTTTTCGAGCAGCGTCTCAGAAAAAAGAATGATGCCGGAAAGATAGCGTTCGACACCTTCCGCACCGAAGAAGAGGTCCCGATACTGCCGGCGCATCTCGGCGCTCGTAGGGATGCCGTAGGACGCGAGGCGTGCGGTCGCAGTGTGCACGCTCTCATCGGCAGCGAGAATTCCCTTACCCTGAGCGAACAAAGAACGCGCGGTCGCGACGAGATCAGTCATACCCGCATCATATCACGCACGCGAAACGCAGCCGGACATTTTGGAGCGTCCGGAGCGCGACGGCGCGAGGCAGAGCAAATTTCCAGCAGGAAATTATGCGGCTCCAAAATGTCCGGCCGCGTGAAGCGTGTTACACTATATCGAACATATGGACTTCATCGCTATCGGCGACACGGCGGTCGACGAATTCATCAAACTCAAGGAAGCGCGTGTTACCTGTGACATCAATGACCAGGACTGCACCATCTCAATGAAGTGGGGCGACAAGATCCCGTACGACTTCGCCGTCCTCGTGCCGGGTGTCGGCAATGCAGCCAATGCTGCGGTCGCCGCAGCGCGCCTCGGCCTCTCCTCTGGATTTATTTCAAATGTCGGTAACGACCGCTACGGCGAAGAGATCCTCGCGGCTTTCACGAAAGAAAACGTCGATACGAAACACGTCGTCGTGAATAAGGGTCTCCCGACCAATCATCACTACGTGCTCTGGTACGAAGCGGAACGCACGATCCTCATCCGTCACGAGGCATATCCATATGCCATGCCGGAAGGGTTTGTCGCGCCGAAATGGATCTATCTCTCTTCGACTGGCGAAAACGCGGAAGCGTTCCACCTTGAGCTTGCCGCATGGCTTGCCGCACATCCGGAGACAAAGCTCGCTTTTCAGCCGGGCACCTTCCAGATATCCATGGGTAAAGAAAAACTCGCGGCACTTTACGCGACAACTGAACTCATCGCGTGCAATAAGGAAGAAGCAGAGCGTATCCTCGGACTCGGCGAAACGGAAATCCCGACCCTGCTCGAGAAGATGCGCGCGCTCGGACCGAAGATCGCGCTCATTACCGACGGTCCGAATGGCGCCTACGTGTCTGACGGCGCTGAGATGCTCAAGGTCCCGATGTATCCCGACCCGAAGCCGCCCGTAGACCGCACTGGTGCCGGTGATGCGACGACGTCGACCTTCGTCATCGCGCTCGCGCTCGGGAAATCGCTCCGAGAAGCGCTCCTTTGGGGACCCGTGAACTCCATGTCGGTCGTACAGGAAGTCGGCGCGCAGAAAGGCCTCCTCACGCGCGAAAAAATCGAAGAATATCTCGCCGCCGCTCCTCCAACCTACGCAGTTACCTCTCTGTAAAAATTACTTGGCGGTTTAACCGCCAAGTCGACGGCTCACTGTTTCAATATCGAATCTCGAAGCGGCGCATATTTCGCTTCGTTGCCGCCCACCGTGGTAGTAAAATTATTCGCCGTTACGACATGAATGATGAGCCCCGTCGCACCCGCGGCAGCGATAACGATGAGCAGTACGGCGAAATAGAAGTTTACATTGTCTTTCATTTTTTGATTATATACGAACAAACGCGCGTGCGACCTCCTCTATGTGGAAAGTGTCGAGCCCATAGTGTGCGAGGAGTTCGTCGGGAGAACCTGACTGCCCGAACTGGTCGGCGATGCCGAGCAGGCGCATCGGCACCGAGTGATGCTGCGAGAGAAATTCCGCGACAGCGCTACCGAAGCCGCCAGCCGCCTGATGCTCTTCGACAGTAACTACGCGGCCGGCGAGCTTCGCTGCGGCGAGCACCGCCTCCTCGTCGAGCGGCTTTATGGTCGGCACATGAAGCACGATGGACTCGATGCCTTTCTCGGAGAGCGCGCGAGCTGCCGTGAGCGCTGCGTAGCCCACAGAACCGGTCGAGAGTATCGCGACTTTCGGCGCGTCTGATTTCCAGAGCATTGTCGCTTTACCGATTACGAAAGGAGTATCGCTCGTCGTGAAGACCGGCGTCGCCGAGCGACTGAAGCGGATGTACACGGGACCATCCGTCTTCGCCGCTGCCACGACCGCTTTCCGCGCTTCTTCCGCGTCCCCGGGCGCGATGACCGTCATGCCTGGCAGCATGCGCATCATGCCGATGTCTTCGAGCATCTGGTGCGTTGCGCCATCGGGACCGACCGAAACGCCCGCGTGCATGCCGCAAATCTTGACCGGCACCTGATTGAGCGCGATGGTCGTGCGAATCTGCTCGTAATTACGGCCCGGATTGAACACCGCGTAGCTCGCGATGAACGGAATTTTCCCCGCCGCTGCCATGCCGCTCGCAACCGTCGCCATGTTCTGCTCGGCGACGCCCATCTCGACGAAGCGCTCGGGAAATTCTTTCTGGAACCAATCCGCGCGCGTACTCTCCGCGAGGTCGGCGCAGAGCACGACGACGCGCGGATCCGCCTTCCCCGCTTCCACCGCGCCTTTCCCGAAGCCGTCGCGCGTCGGCGCTTTCTCGATATCGTCCGCGAAGATCTTCGCGGAAAGTTTTGCGTCGGGATTAAGCATATTCGTGAGGGACTTTGCCGCCCATGGTGCGTATCTCTTTCAAGAATCGCTTCCCTTCTTCAGGGGTAGGCGGCTTGCCGTGCCAGCGATAGTCGAACTCGATCTCCGGCACGCCTTTGCCGGGAATGGTATGCGCGATGATGAGCGTCGGTTTCTCATAAATGGCTTTCGCTTCGTCAACCGCCGCGATGAAAGCCCGCATATCGTGACCGTTCACTTCGATCACATGCCAGTTGAACGCGCGATACTTGTCTGCGATCGGCTCAAGCGGCATCACGTCTTCCGTCATGCCGTCGATCTGGATGTTATTGCGATCCATGACCGCGATGAGATTCGAGAGCTTGTACTTCCCGGCAAACATCGCCGCTTCCCAGACATTTCCCTCTTCCTGTTCTCCGTCGCTCATGAGGCAATACACGCGCTTTGTTTTCCCCGACGCCTTGGTCGGGGAGCCGACCGGAGCGTCGGCTTTCCCATCCATACGAAAAGAGTATGCGATGCCGGCGGCTTGCGAGAGGCCCTCGCCGAGCGGTCCCGACGTCGTTTCAAGCCCCGGCAGACGCAGACGCTCCGGGTGCCCCTGGAGCCGACTGCCAAATTTCCGAAGCGTGAGGCATTCTTCAACCGGGAAATAACCGGCATGCGCCATCGCGGCGTAGCGCACCGGACAGATGTGCCCATTGGAAAGTATGAGCCGATCGCGCTCCTCCCATTCGGGATTCTTCGGATCGTGCTTGAGGATATGAAAATAAAATGCCGCGAAGATATCCGCCATGCCGAGCGGACCGGCGGTGTGACCGCTCCCCGCCGCGACAAGCATCGTAATGAGTGTCTCGCGGATCGCTTCCGCGCGCGTCTCGAGCCCGACAATCTCTGAATCGATAAGCGCCATGACTTGAGTATACCCGAACACTCACTTCGGCATTACTGTCTCATGTGTTTAACGCATCAGACAGTAATTGCGCGCCTTGAGCTAGGCACGTCCTTCATGCTCTCGTACCCACAGCAAAAAGGAAATATGCTGAAGTGAGTGTTCGGGTATAACCGATTTCTTATACCCCGAACGGACTCTCGAGCGCTTCAAGCTGCGCAAAGGCCGCAACCGGATCGCTCGCGCGCACGATGCCCGAACCGACGACGAGATTGGAGACGCCGAGAGCGAGGAGCGGACGCGCGCTCTCGAGCGTGACGCCGCCATCCACTTGCACAGGGACTTCCGGGTGGCGATTACGGAATATGCGGATCTTCTCGAGGACGCGCCGGTCGAAGAGCTGTCCTTGCCGCCCTATCCGCGAGATGCCCATGAACTGCACGTACTCGACTTCGCCGAGATGAGACTCGAGGATTCCGAGATCGCTTGCGATATTGAGCGCGAGGCCGAAAGAGATGAAGTGGCCGTACTGATCCCGAGCGGAGGCGAGGAGCCGCGGCAGGTCGCTCGCGCTCTCGGCATGAAAAGTGAGTCGCGTGGCCCCGAGCGCGAGCCACGCTCCCACCGCGCGCTCGGCGTCATGACACATGAGGTCGATCTCGTATGCGATGCGGTCGAGCGCGGGCAGCATCTCATTCCGTTCGATCAAAGCGCTCAATTCCGCGGGAGCAGAATACGGCCACGAAGCAGGCGATGCGAAATGACCATCGACGACATCAATCTGTACGCGAGAGACCGAAGGGATTGATGCAAACAACGCAAGTTTCTCCTCAAGGTCTTTGTGCGAGGAAGGGAGCACTGCTGGGACGATGAGGCTCATGACATAAAGTGTATCACTCTGCTGACGTCGCGAAA
>CALRDY010000024.1 GCA_943355045.1 Candidatus Nomurabacteria bacterium
GGACACTTCATCGGCACCGATTCATGAAAAACGAACGCTCATCTGCACAAGAATTCCCGATAGTCGATAACGGCAGGCTTTTCCTCGCCCCGACTCGGGCGCACGACGTCGTCGTGATCGAAGGCAGCGTATTCGGCGGTCCCAACATGCTGCCGCCGGAGCTCGACGTCATCCCCGGCCTTACCGCTGAGCTGCTCGATGCCGGTACCGCAAAGAAAAAGAAGAGCGTTATCCGAGAAGCGCTTGCCGCACGCGGCATCTCGCTCTCATTTTCGTCATCCGGCGACCGTACCGCATTTTCCGGACGCTGTTTTCCTGAAGACCTGCCGCTGCTGCTTTCGATTATTTCCGAGAGTCTCGGCGAAGCAAATTTCCCAGAAGCGGAAGTGAAAAATGCGAAAGCGCTCGCGCTCGGCGAGCTTGCTGAAGAAAAATCAGACACCCGCGCGCAAGCGGAGCGAGCTTTTGCGGCGATGCTGTACGATCCTACGCATGTAAATTACGCCCGCCCGCTCAAAGACGAAGAAAAGAGTGTTGCTGCGACACGCCGCGCGCACCTGCAAGACTTTAGAAAGAAGCTCGGGAAGGGTGGTCTCGTACTCGCGATAACGGGCGACATCGATACCGCTTCCGCACGGACAGTCGCCGAGAAAGCGTTTGGCAAGCTTGGTGCGGGCACGGCAGCAGCGCCGACAAAGCAGGTAAATAAGAAAGCGCAGGAAGCGCGCGAGAAATTGATTCCGCTCGCCGACAAAGCAAATGTCGACATCCTTCTCGGCGCGACGCTGCCGCTCACGCTGCGACACGAGCTGTACCACCCTATGAAAGTCCTCACGGAAATGCTCGGTGGCGGATTTTCTTCGCATCTCATGCAGACTATTCGCGAACGAGACGGTCTTACCTATGGCGTGTATGCGACGCTTGCTGGCCTCAACGCCGGCGCTGATGGCTATTTCAAGATCTGGGCGACCTTCTCGCCGGAAGGGTATGCGGAGGCTGTCGCGAAACTCCGGAAAGAAGTGAATATCTTTTTTACCGAGGGTCTCTCGGAAGAAGCTCTTGCGAAACGCAAAGAGGAGATGACCGGCTCGTATCTGGTCGCGCTCTCGACTACTCAGAATCTCGCGCGGACGCTGCACTCGATCGGTACGCTCGGTTTCGACCTCTCCTACTTGACCGACTACCCGGACATCATTCGCGCCGTATCGCTCGCTAACATCAGGGATGCTGCCGACCTTATCCCCCGCACCAAGTTTTCGCTCGCGGCATCTGGTACCTTTAAGAAGCTATGACCGTCTCTGAAGCCCGCAAGCGCTACCTCGATTTCTTCGCCAAGCGAGGGCATGCCGTCATTCCCTCGGCACCGGTCGTGCCTGAAAATGATCCGACGACGCTCTTTACCAGTAGCGGGATGCAGCCCTTGGTGCCGTATCTCCTTGGCCAGCCGCATCCATCTGGTGCGCGTCTCGCGAATTCGCAGATGTCATTCCGCGCAGAAGACATCGAAGAAGTGGGCGATAACCGCCACACGACCTTCTTTGAGATGCTCGGGAACTGGTCACTCGGCGACTACTTCAAGAAAGAGCAGCTCCCGTGGTTTTTTGAATACCTGACGAGCGGCGAAGAAGGGCTCGGGCTCGATCCGAAAAAGCTCTACGTTACCGTCTTCGACGGCGATGAGAGCGTAGGTATGGACCTCGATACTGAAGCGGTCGATATATGGAAAAGACTCTTTGCTGAGAAAGGCATCGCGGCAGAACTGGTGCGACTCGGCACGGAAGCGGCGGGATATGAAAAGGGCATGCAGGGCGGAAGGATCTTCTCCTACGGATCAAAGAAGAATTGGTGGAGCCGCTCCGGCACGCCATCAAAAATGCCCGCAGGAGAGATCGGCGGGCCCGACTCGGAAGTCTTTTATGATTTCGGTCCTTCGACAAGCTCAGGACAGGCACGCCATGATCCAAAATTTGGGAAGGAATGTCATGTGAATTGCGACTGCGGCCGCTTCGTCGAAGTAGGGAACTCGGTCTTCATGCAATTCATCAAACAGGCGGATGGTTCGTTCAGTGAACTCCCGAAGAAGAATGTCGACTTCGGCGGCGGGCTCGAACGGCTCACGTTCGCGGCGACCGGGAATCCGGATATTTTCCTAATCGACGTATTCGATGCTGCCCGCGCCGTTCTTGAAACCCGCTCCGGGAAAATATACGCGCGATCGAACCTTGTAGAAAATAACGGCGCAGATACGCGGTCATTCAGGATCATCCTCGACCATATGCGCGCGGCGTCGTTTTTCATCGCTTCCGGCATCCGTCCTTCAAACACTGAACAGGGATATGTGCTTCGCCGACTCATCCGCCGCTCGATACGCGAAGCAGACAAGCTCGACATCAAAGACGCAGTGCTCGCCGAAGTCGCCGAGGGATTCGGCGCGGCGTACGCAGACGCGTATCCTTTCGTGCGAGAAGCGACGCAGGTCATCCGCGAAGAATTGGAAAAAGAAGAAGCGCAATTCCGAAAGACGCTTGCGCACGGCATGCGCGAACTTGAAAAGATGGGTACCACGATTGATGCCTTCATGCTTTTTACTACCTACGGATTCCCCGTAGAGCTTACAGAAGAGATAGCGAAAGAACGCGGCATTGTGCTCGACATGCAGACAGTACAGGCAAAGATGGAAGAGCATCAAGCGCTCTCGCGGGCGGGTGCGGCACAGCGCTTCGCAGGCGGCCTCGCCGATCATGCCGAGCAGACCGTGCGCTACCACACCGCGCACCACCTGCTCCTCAGAGCGCTCCAGATGGTGCTTGGCAAGGAGGTACATCAGCGCGGCAGTAATATCACGAGCGAGCGCCTGCGCATCGATTTCTCCTACGGGACGAAGATGACGCCGGAACAAAAAGCGGAGGTGGAAAAAATCGTAAACGAGAAAATTGCTGAAGAACTTCCGGTAACTCGGACCGTGATGAACAAAGCAGATGCCGAGAAGCTCGGTGCCGAACATGAATTCGGCGCGACGTATCCCGAGCAGGTCAGCGTGTATTCCGTGGGGCCGAAAGACGCGACCGCGGACAATCCGAAGTTCTCTGAAGCATTCTCACTCGAGTTCTGCGGCGGTCCGCACGTTTCAAATACGAGCGAGCTCGGACATTTCAAGATTCAGAAAGAAGAAGCGTCGTCCGCCGGGGTGCGAAGAATAAAAGCCGTCCTCGAATGACAGCAGCTTGCCCCGTTAGATAACGAGTCCGTGAGTTTATCTAACGGGGTGCTAGAATGAGCCAATGAGTTTTTTTACCGATCTTTTTCGCAGCGAGAAAAAAACGGAATCGGTCGTGCTGATAGACGTGAGCGCGAAATCGGTCGCGGGCGCGTATGCGTACTATGTCGAAGGCGAGCTGCCCGTCGTGCTCTACATGCGGCGGCTCCCCGTCGAAGTGCGGGAGCATGAGTCGCGGGAGAAAGCGATGCTGCGCGCACTCCAGATACTCGGCACGACGCTCATCCATGAAGGCGCACCCGCACTTCTGCGCGCGACCGGCAGCGGGAGCGCTGCTACCATCCTCGTCTCGCTCGATGCTCCTTGGCAGGACACCTCGGTGCGCACCGAGTATTTCGAACAGGCTACGCCCTTCATCTTCACGAAAAGCCTCGTTGCAGGCACAATGAAGAAAACCGACGGCATAGCGCCCGGAAAGCTGCTTGCAGACGAAAGCATCATCGGTACCATCTTGAACGGATATGAGACGCGCACCCCGTACGGCATGAAAGTGCAGCGCGCCGAAATAGTCATCCTCACATCGCTCATCGATAAGCATGTCGCGGACGAAGTCGTGGCGATTCTGCGAAGTCTCTATCATACGAAAGACATCCTGCCGATCGCGGGCAGCTCGCTGCGCTATCAGGCGATACGGGAAGCGTTTCCGCATGAGCGTGACGCGCTCATACTCGACGCGACAGGGCCCGTGACTTCTCTTGCGCTCATACGGAAAGGCCTCTTCGTCTCGATACTCGACGTGCTGGGTTCTGAGACGATCGATTCGTGGGTGCGGCACGTGAGGAGCGAGCTAGCTGAGCTGGCGAAACAGTACCCCTTGCCGCGGACGATATTTCTGCTCGCGCGCGAGCCTGAGACGACATCTCTGCGGGAAGCGCTCGACGCAGCGAATCTCGGGAGTCTCTGGCTTTCGGACAATCCGCCGAAGATCGTCTCGATGCTTGCGAGCCATACGATCGGCCTGGTACGACAGGCTGCAGCCTCTCCGGATCTGCAGATTCTTCTCATGGCGATTTTCCGACAACACTGTTTCTCCGAAGGGAAAGATGACGATATGCACCAGCCGCCTGTACTCACTCAGCGATAGGCTGGTATACTTCTTCACATGCGTACCCTTGATGACATCATTCCGCCGTCCCGCCGTAGAGAGACCGAGCCCTTGAGCGAGTCCAGTCGTGGCCGAAAACCGGAACAGGGTTCCGAGCCGCCGAAATTTCCTTTCATAATGATGATCGCCGTTGCGCTCGTCATCGCCACCTCGGTCGGGATACTCTTTTATTTCTCCAGTTCCAAAGTCGAAGTGACGCCGAACACCGTCTCTGCGGCGGTCCAAAACTCTTTTACCGCTACGAAGAGTTCCGGTAGCCTGCCGTTCGAAATAATTACGGCGCAGAAGATCGCTTCACAGAGCATCAAGGGCAGCGGCACCAAGACCGTAAGCTCGTCCGCTTCCGGCACGATTACGATCTACAATACCCAGGCGAAAGCGCAGAAGCTCATCGCAAACACCCGGTTCGCGACATCTGCAGGGCTCGTCTTCCGCATCCGTGCGGCGGTAACGGTCCCGTCCGGCACTTCATCCAAGCCCGGCAGCGTGACCGCGAAAGTGTATGCCGATCAGGCGGGTACTTCGTACAATGTCGATCCGACTTCGTTTACCATTCCAGGATTCGCCGGGACACCGCTTGCAAGCCAGGTCTATGCGCGTTCGACGACTGCCATGACGGGCGGAGCCTCAGGGAGCGTGCCGATCGTCGATACGGCGCTCGAAGCGCAGACACGAAGCGCGCTCGTCGCTGCGCTCGCTCCGGACCTCCTCGCGAGCATTCAGGCGCAGATTCCGTCCGGCTACGTGCTCGTCCCGGGAGCAAGCGTGACGACCTATGAAGAATCAGCACTCGCACCGTCCGCGACGACCGGTCAGGTCGACGTAAAGGAGCAGGGAACCATCACGGCGGTCATTTTCCCGAATGCTGAGCTCGCGACGGCAATCGCCGCGTCGGTTACCGGCATCGGCTATCAAGGCGAGCCGCTTACGCTTTCCTCTGCCGATAGCCTGCAGCTTACGGCAGCAAACGGCCTGCCGGACGTGAACGCCTCTTCGTTTACCTTCAGCCTGTCCGGCACAGCCTCGCTCATCTATAGCGTCGATCCGACCCGTATCGCTGCGGCGATCGCAGGAAAGACCCGTTCGGAGGCAGAAGTCGCGCTTACGAACTATCCGGAGGTCAAACGGGCGATTATCCTCCTCCGCCCATTCTGGCGGCAGTCATTTCCTGAGGATCCGGCCTCCATATCGGTCGTGACGGCTGCGAGCGCGTATTGACGCCTTTTCAAGCACCTGCTACATTGATAAGGCATCAGCATGACGAACGAATGAAAGACGGCGAAGAGAAAAAGACGACGGCCGGCACCGTTGAAGAAGTGTTGCCGAATTCGCTTTTTCGGGTTCGTCTGTCCGCTCCCGCGGAGGCATCAACCGATGCTTCAGCGGAAGGGGTTGCGGTTGAAAAAAAGGAAGGGGAGCTCATCCTCGCCTACCTTGCAGGCAAGATGCGCCTGCACCGCATTCGCGTCCTGGTCGGAGATCAGGTAGACATGGTGCTTGACCCGTATGGGGGCCGGGCGAGAATTGTGCGCCGCTTAACCTAAACATTTTTGGACGATGAATCCCGTTAGAAATAGCGGACGCCGTTCAAGTGTTGTAGAATTAGTTACATTATTAACGAACAAGACTAACAGTGGGCTCCGCGTGATGGTAACGTCCGCGTCCTATTTCTAACGGGATGAAAGTTCGCGCTTCAATCAAGAAACAACAGCCAGGTGATCAGCTCGTCCGTCGTGGCGGGCGCCTGTACCGTATCAATAAGAAGAATCCTCGTCGTAAGGCGCGCCAGGGCTAAAACCAAATTTACGTAATCAAACCTTTACTCTTATACTTTATGCGTATCGCCGGTGTCACCATTCCAGATAACAAACAGCTCGCGTACTCGTTGCCGCTTATTTTCGGCATCGGCCCGACGCGTGCACTCGAGATCTTGAAGACGACCGGCATCTCCCCGAAGAAGAAGGGTAGCGACCTCACGAACGAGGAAGAGCAGGCGATCCGTCTGCAGGCCGAGTCTTTCCTCATCGAGGGCGAGCTGCGCCGCGAGATCGGACAGAACATCAAGCGCCTCAAGGACATCCGCTCAGCGCGCGGCGAACGCCACGTGCGCGGGCTGCCAGTACGCAATCAGCGCACCAAGACTAATTCGCGTACGCGCCGTGGTAACGTCCGCAAGACGATGACCTCTGGCCGTCGTACGCTTGAAAAAACCTAACATTTATGGGAAAGAAACGCATCATCAAGAAATCAGGGCGCGGCATGGACCAGGGACGCAAAGAGCGCGCCCTTGCGAAGGTCTCGAAGCGCCACCTCGAAAAGGGCGTCCTCCATGTGGAGGCGACGTTCAACAATACCAAGGCGACGCTTACCGACGAGAAGGGCAATGCGGTCATCTCCTCGAGCGCGGGCGCGCTCGGCTTCGCTGGCGCGAGGAAGTCGACGCCGTATGCAGCAGCGAAAGTCGGCGAATTCCTCGGCGAGAAGAGCCTCATGATCGGCCTCAAGGAAGCGACGGTCATCATCACGGGTGTCGGCGCTGGCCGCGAGTCGGTGCTCCGCGCATTCTCGGGCAAAGGCATCCAGATCAAGTCGATTAAGGACGTGACGCCGGTGCCGCACAACGGCCCGCGCCCGAAGAAAGCTCGTCGCATATAATTCTCGTATAATTCTTTTGTACTATGAAAACCGGACCACGATATAAAATAGCGAAACGCCTCGGCGTCACTGTCTTTGAAAAGGCACAGACGCAGAAGTTTGCAATCTCCGCAGAACGCACTGCAAAGAACAAGAAGCGCGGACGCGGACGCCAGAGCGAGTACGGCAAACAGATGCTCGAGAAGCAGAAGGTACGCGTTACCTACGGCATGCCGGAGCGCCAGTTCCATAACTACGTCCACAAGGCGCTCGCCGCCGTACACAGCACAAAGCCGTCCGAGCGCCTTCACGAGCTCCTCGAGCTCCGTCTCGACAATGTCGTCTGGCGCCTCGGTCTGGCGAAGACCCGTCGCGGCGCACGCCAGATGGTGGCGCACGGCCACGTCACGGTCGGCGGCAAGAAGAGCCGCGTCCCGTCGCAGGCGATCAATGTCGGCGATGTCATCGCGGTGCGCGAGGGTTCGAAAGAGCACGGCGTCTTGACCGGTTTCGCTGACCGCTTCGCGGAGCGCACGCTCCCGTCGTGGCTCACGTGGGATCCGAAAAAGATGCAGGGCTCGGTCGCCGCGCGGCCGACGATGGCGTCTGCCGACGTGGCGGGCGACCTCGTCGCCGTGCTCTCGTTCTACACGAGATAGTCCCGAACACTCAATTTGGCATAATTGCTTCTTGCAATTCTTTGATGTATGATAAAAAATCACAATGTCTCATGCTTCAAATGTTCTACCAGCGAAGCACTGAGCAATCAAGGGCAATGCCAAATTGAGTGTGCGGGTAAAATTATTAATTGGTAATTACGATTGCGTTATGGAATACCACATCACACTCCCAAGCAAGCCCCGTATCGTTTCCGAAGAGGACGTCCAGGGCGTCTATGAGATCGATTCGCTCTACCCGGGCTACGGCCACACGCTCGGCAATTCATTGCGCCGCATCATCCTCTCCTCGCTTCCTGGCGCAGCCGTGACGCAGGTAAAGATTGAAGGCGTCCCGCACGAATTCGCTACCATCGACGGCGTCCGCGAGACGGTCATGGAAATCCTCTTGAACCTCAAGCGCGTGCACTTCGTACTCCACGGCGATGAGCCGCAGACTATCTCGCTTACCGCAAAAGGTCCGGGCGAGATTACCGCAAAGAACTTCAATCTCCCGACGCAAGTCGAGATCAAGAACCCGGGGCAGCACCTCTGCGATCTTTCAGGCAAGAACGGTTTTGAACTCGAAGCGACCATCGAGCGCGGCTTGGGCTACGTCGCGCGCGAGGCGCTCACGAAAGACAAGGTCGATATCGGCACTATCGCGCTCGATGCGACCTTCACGCCGATCCGTCGCGTGAACTACGAAGTAGAGAACATGCGCGTCGGCGACCGTACCGACTTCAACCGCCTGCGCATCCTCATCGAGACCAACGGCACGATAGCTCCAAGGGAGGCGCTCGAGAAATCGATCGAAACCATGGTGCATCAGCTGCGCGCGATCATCGGCTTCCAGGAGAGCACGCCGGCCACCTCTTTCGCTACACTCGCGTCTGAGGGCAAGAAGGGCGCTGACGATTCTACCGAGGCGACGAAAAT